>JAUPWC010000638.1 GCA_030916665.1 Verrucomicrobiota bacterium | reverse complement strand
TCGGCACGTTCCCTCCCAAAGCCGACGAGGACGTCGGCGCTCCCCGCCCCCTCCACCGCCCATGCTGATCCACTACACCACCGAAGACGGGAAGAGCCGCATCCAGCTCCGCGCCAAGGACCATACTGTCTGGCTTAGCCAACGGGAAATGGCCCAGCTTTTCGATGTCAGCACCGACAATATCGGCCTCCACCTCAAGAACATCTACGAAGATGGAGAATTGGACCGAGCGGCAACTACCGAGGAATCCTCGGTAGTTCAAATCGAGGGCGGGCGCGAGGTGCAGCGCCCGGTCACGCTCTACAACCGCGATGCCACCACGAAGGCCAACGCGAGACGTCTTCCGGCATGACTCCGATGCCAGACGAGAAAGCCAGCGAATCGCCACCCCATCCTTACTTTGTGGATGAAACCGGCGATGGCGTGATCTTCGATGCCAAGGGCCGGGTGCTCGTGGGCACGGGCAAGGTGCAGGACTACTTTACCGTAGGCATGGTGGAGTGCTGGGCGTTGTCCGCCCTCGCGGCGGATCTGGCGGCGCTGCGTGCCCAGCTTCTCGCCGATCCTTATTTCAAGGGCGTGCCCTCGCTGCAGCCGGCCGCGAAAAAGACCGCGCTGTTCTTCCACGCCAAGGACGATCTCCCCGAGGTCCGTCGCGAGGTGTTTCGCGTGCTCACGCGACACGACTTCGCCTTCTATGCCGTCGTGCGCACGATGTCGGCCGTGGTCCGGCGGGTGAAAGCCCGCAACGAGCGCGACCCCACCTACCGCTATCGGCCGACGGAGCTTTACGACGGAGCGGTGCGGCGGCTCTTCGACCGAAAGCTCCACACCCAACCCGCGTTCGATGTGATTTTCGCCAGCCGGGGCAAAGCCCGCACCGAGGCTCTGCGCGAGCACCTGCTGAAAGCCCAGGCCCATTCGCGAAAAGCCGCCGGCACGTTTCCGAATGCCCCCATCCATGTGCGGGCCATGCCGGCGCACCAGCAAGTCGGCCTGCAGGTGGCGGATTACTGCCTCTGGGCCTTGCAGCGGCTCTTCACGAAAGGGGAAGACCGCTTCCTTGCCCTGATCTGGTCCAAAGTCGGGCTCATCGTCGACGCGGATGACACCGCGGAAAAGCCGTATGGCACCTATCACACCAGCAAACGCCCGCCCATGAGCGCGGCGGGCATAAAAAATCGGAAGGTAGAGGATTGAACGGCGAACCGACAATCACACGGCATGGAGCCGAATTTCACCTTCCGACGTAGTCAACCTGCACGTTGACGCCCTCGTCTGCAAACCCAATTTTCCACTCCCTCCCATCATGACCGCCACCGACCAACAACGCCTCGGCAAAACCCTGTGGGCCATCGCCGACCAACTGCGCGGCGCGATGAACGCGGACGACTTCCGCGACTACATGCTGGCCTTCCTCTTCCTGCGCTACCTCTCCGACAACTACGAGGTCGCCGCCAAGAAGGAACTGGGCGCCGACTACCCGAAGTTCGGCCCTGACGACTCCCGCGTGCCGCTCGCCGTCTGGTATGCCAACAACCCCGGCGACCGCGCCGATTTCGAGAAGCAGATGCGGCGCAAGGTGCACTACGTCATCAAGCCGGAGCACCTCTGGGCGAACATCGCCAACCTCGCGAAGAACCAGAGCGGCGACCTGCTCGACACCCTGCGCGATGGATTCAAATACATCGAAAACGAGTCCTTCGAGAGCACGTTTCAGGGCCTGTTCTCCGAGATCAACCTCGGTTCCGAAAAGCTCGGCAAGACCCACGCCGACAAGAACGCCAAGCTCTGCGAAATCATCAAGAAGATCGCCGAGGGCCTCGCCGGCTTCTCCGCGGACAAGGACACCCTCGGCGACGCCTACGAATACCTCATCGGTCAGTTCGCCGCCGGCTCCGGCAAGAAGGCCGGCGAGTTCTACACGCCGCAGCAGATCTCCACGATCCTATCGCGCATCGTCATCCTCGACAGCCAAGAGCCCAAGACCGGCCCGGTAAGCCATCTCGGCAGTGTCTTCGATTTTGCCTGCGGTTCCGGCTCGCTGCTCCTCAACATTCGCAAACGGCTCAAGGACGGCGGCGGCACGATCGGCAAAATCTACGGCCAGGAGAAGAACATCACGACCTACAATCTCGCGCGCATGAACATGCTGCTGCACGGGGTGAAGGACTCAGAGTTCGAGATCTACCACGGCGACACGCTCACCAACGACTGGGACATGCTGCGGGAGACCAACCCCGCCAAGATACCCAAGTTCGACGCCATCGTGGCGAACCCGCCCTTCAGCCTCCGCTGGGAGCCTACGGACGCCGTCGGTGAGGATGTCCGCTTCAAGAACCACGGCGTGGCCCCCAAGTCCGCCGCCGACTTCGCCTTCCTCCTCCACGGCTTCCACTACCTGAAGGACCAAGGAGTGATGGCCATCATTTTGCCCCACGGCGTCCTCTTCCGCGGCGGCGCCGAGGAACGTATCCGCACGAAGCTACTTAAAGACGGCCACATCGACACCGTCATCGGCCTGCCCGCGAATCTCTTCTACTCCACCGGCATCCCGGTCTGCATCCTCGTCCTGAAGAAGTGCAAGAAGCCCGACGACGTCCTCTTCATCAACGCCGCCGAGCACTTCGTGAAAGGCAAACGCCAGAACCAACTGAGCGAGGAGCACATCACCAAGATCATCGACACCTACCAGCACCGCACGGAAGCACCCCGCTACTCCCGCCGCGTGGAGATGGCCGAGATCGAGAAGAACGACTTCAACCTGAACATCTCCCGCTACATCAGCACGGCGGTGGGTGAGGAGGAGATCGACTTGAGCGTGACCCATGACAAGCTGGTGGAAATTGAGGCAGCAATCCAATCGGCAACCACCCAACACAATGCATTCCTGAAAGAACTCGGGTTGCCGCCTCTGCCCTCCTGCGAAGCTCCACTGGAGCCAGGCTTATTGATTTAGGCCTAGCGGCCAACCTCCCGCAGGGGCTCACTGTTGCCCCAACGAGACGTCGCTACCGGGCTACCGGGCCATTTCCAC
>JAUPWC010000064.1 GCA_030916665.1 Verrucomicrobiota bacterium | reverse complement strand
CGGCTGTTTGAAGCAGCACACAACGGCGGGGAAATACCACGCCGGACATCAGCATCCTGAGCGACCAGTTTGGCTTCCCAAGCCCGCCACGAGATGGTCGCCCAAGTCACGACTTGCGCTGGCGCGCGTTGTGGTCTCGCCGAAGTGCGCGGCCTGAAGCACAAGAACGTCGCCGCCGAGCTGCTGGAGAAGCTGCTCAAGGACGAACTCAAGGTCCGCTCGAAAAGGAACCTCGTGCAGAGCCAAGTCTTCAGTGAGAAGCTCAAGAAGACCCTCAACGCCTACCACAACCGCGCCATCAGCACGATGGAAGTCATCGAAGAGTTGATCAAACTCGCCAAAGACCTCGACGCCTCCACCAAGCGCGGCGAAGACCTGGGCCTGACCGATGACGAGATCGCCTTCTACGACGCCCTCGCCGCAAACGAGTCCGCCGTAATGGCCATGGGCGACGACAAACTGAAGGTCATCGCCGCCGAGTTGATCACCCAGGTGAAAAAGAGCGTGACCATCGACTGGACCCTACGGGAAAGCGCCCGAGCCAAGATCAAGGTCATGGTAAAGCGCATCCTGAACAAACACGGCTACCCGCCGGACTTGCAGGAAGAGGCGGTGAAGACCGTGCTCGCTCAGGCGGAACTGCTCTGCGCGGAGTGGGTGACGTAAGCGCCGGCAACGCGATTCTGTTGGTTGGTGTCTAGGATCCTCGCCTCGGACGCGGAATGGCTTGGTTGTTGCCGGCCTCGCTGAGGCCGGTCCGGGGTCGGCGACCCCGGCTACATCAAGACGCAACCAAGAACCTCACAGCACCAGTTCCCAATACCCGACGTCGATCCACTGGTTGAACTTCCAGCCGACTTCCTTGAAGTGGCCGATCTTCTGGAAGCCGAGTTTTTCGTGCAGGGCGATGCTGCCGGGATTGGGGATGGAGATCCCGCCGATCAGGGCATGGTATTTCTGGGCGCGCAGGGCGTCGATCAGGGCGGTGTAGAGCGTGCGACCGAGGCCGCGGCCGGTGACGTCCTTGTCCAGATAGACTGTGGTCTCGAGCGAGTAGCGGAAGGAGCAGCGCGATTTCCACTTGCTGGCGTAGGTGTAGCCGAGCACGCGGCCGTTTTCCTCCCACACGAGCCACGGGATGCCGGCGCCCTGCACCTCGCGGATGCGGGACGCGATCTCCTCGGCGGTGACGGCCTCCTCCTCGAAGGTCACGATGGTGTGCAGCACGTAGTGGTTGTAGATCGCCGCAATGGCGGCGGCATCGGCGGGGGTGGCGGCGCGGAGCATGGGAAATGCGGTCGTCGCGACCGCAGTTGAAGGGGAAAGTTTAAGTTTAAGGGACGGACAGGTCAGAGACCCCTTTATGAACACGAAGGGCCACGAATGCCAAGGCAGGGTTGGGCCACGGATCAGCCGTCGCCAAGCCTAGGGCTGACAGGTGGCACAGATAGACACGGATCCGGGTGGGGCGTCTCTTATTGTAGGGTCGTTGCTTGCGACGACCTGGTTTGGGCCATCGTAGGCGAGGTCGGCGCAAGCGCCGACCCTACAATCGAGCCAGCCCGCGCGGAGCGCGGGCTCCACCATTTGGGTGGCTCACTTCGCCGTTAGCGTGACTTCGGTGGGGGCGAGGGCGGGGGAGGTGGCGCGGAGGGTGATCGGGCCGGATTGGCCGGGCTTGGTGCGGACGACCACCAGCACGAGGCCGTTGAAGGCGGCGCGCTCCTTGGCCTGGAAGGACTCGAAGCACGTCGGGTCGCCGTTGTCGGTGGCGACGATCTCGGCCGGGCCGGTGACCGCGAAGGCCACGCGGTTGGCCGCGCGCGGGACGAGCACGCCGTCGGCATCCTCGATGCGCACGGTGACGAACGACAGATCCTTGCCGTCGGCGGCGATCTCGCGGCGGTCGGGCATGAGCTTGAGGCGCGCGGCGCGGCCGGCGGTGCGTTGGACGGCCTCGGCCCACTTGGCTCCGTGCTTGTAGGCAACGAGGCGCACTTCGCCGGCGGCGTATTTCACGTCGTCCCAGCGCAGGCGGTATTCGCCCTTCGCGAGTTTCTTGCGACCGAGGGATTTCCCGTTGAGGAACAGCTCGGCTTCGTCGCCGGAGGTGTAGGCGTGGACCGGCGTGACCTGGCCGACGCGTTCCGGCCAGGTCCAGTGCGGGAGCAGGTGGGCCATCGGCAGGTCGGGGCGCCAGCGGGCCTGGTAGAAATAGTAGCGGTCCTTCGGGAAACCGGCGAGATCCACGATGCCGAAATAGGAACTACGTGAAGGTGTCGGGATGCGGCCGAGCTCCTCCAGTTGCTTCTTCTGACGCTCCTTTTCGGCGGGGTCGGAGAAGTTGAGCAGGTTGGTGAGGTCGGCGTTGTAGGGCGTGGGCTCGCCGAGGTAATCGAAGCCGGTCCACACGAACTCGCCCGCGTAGCCGGGCACGGCGTCGGCGGCGCGCCACTCGACATCGGGCGGCGTGGCCCAGGGCGCGGCGTAGAGGTCGTAGCTGCTCACTTGGAAGTCGGCGCGGCTGGCGGGGTCGATCTTGTCGTCGCTGATCGGGAAGAAATACACGCCGCGCGAGCTGAGGGCGGACGCGGTCTCGGCGCCGAAGAGCGGCACGGCCGGATTGAGCTGACGGAAGCGGGCGTATTCGTTGATGCGGTAGTTGTAGCCGATGGCGTCGAGCACGTGCTGGAAGCCGTTGTAACCGCTGATCTCGCCGTTGAAGCCCGCGCTCACGGGGCGCGTGCGGTCCTCCTCGCGCATGATGCCGGCGAGGCGGGCGGCGAGTTTCCAGCCCTCCTGGCCGTCGGCATACCACTGCTCGATGACCTCGTTGCCGATGCTCCAGAGAATCACGCTCGGGTGGTTGCGATCGCGGCGGACGAGCGCGCGCAGGTCGGCCTCGTGCCAGTCGGGGAACTGCACGTGGTAGTCGTGGCGGTTCTTGCCCTTGCCCCAGCAATCGAAGGCTTCGTCCATGACGAGGAAGCCCATCTTGTCGCAGAGATCGAGCAGTTCGGACGCGGGCGGGTTGTGGCTGGTGCGGATGGCGTTGCAGCCCATGGCGCGGAGAATCTCCAGCTGGCGCTCCAGCGCACGGACGTTGATTGCGGTGCCGAGCGCGCCGAGGTCGTGGTGGTTGCAGACGCCGCGGATCGGCACGACCTCGCCGTTGAGCAGGAAGCCGCGGTCGGCGTCGAAGGAGATGCTGCGGATGCCGAAGGGCGTTTCGATGCGGTCCACGACGCGGCCGTCCTGCGTGATGGTCGTCACCGCGACGTAACGGTGGGGCGTGTTCACGCTCCAGAGTTTCGGCTGGGGCACGAGAAGCGTCTGAGTGGCCGAAGCCTGGCGGCCCGGCTCGATGCTCACGCTGACGGGCGCGCCGGTGGCGGCGGGCGCGGGGGATTTGCGGTCGCCGGCGTCGAGGGCGAAGAGTTCGGTGGCGATGTGCAGGTTGGCCTTCGCGGCGGAGTCGTTGTCGGCGATGACCTGCACGCTCACGAGCGCGGTGTCGGCTGTGACCTTG
>JAUPWC010000637.1 GCA_030916665.1 Verrucomicrobiota bacterium | reverse complement strand
TGCTCGGCGCTTATGACGGCGGCAAGGTGTTTCTCCGCCCGGCCTCCACCGGCACCGGCCTCATCGCCGGCGGCGGCGTCCGTGCGGTCCTCGAGGCTGCGGGTGTCCACAACGTGCTCACGAAGTCGATGGGCTCCAAGAACCACATCGCCGTCGTTCACGCCACCCTCAACGGCCTGCGCAAGCTTCGCCTTGAGGAGGACTTCAAGGCGATTCGCGCCTGATCACTTAACATCAATCCGAGTCGTTCCGCGATCATTGCGGGACGGCGACCTAAACTTAGGAATCCAGAAAATGCGTCTCCATACTCTCAAGAACGTCAAGGGTGCGATCCACCGCAAGAAGCGCGTCGGCTGCGGCGAAGGCGGCGGCCACGGCAAGACCTCCGGCTCCGGCGGCAAGGGCCAGAAGGGTCGTTCCGGCGGCTCCATTCGCCCGGGCTTCGAAGGCGGTCAGATGCCGCTCTACCGCAAGCTTCCGCACCGCGGCTTCAACAACTACGAGTTCCGCACCGAATACGCCGTCGTCAACGTCGGCGATCTCGCGGCCCTCGACGCCAAGATCACCGAGGTGAACGCCGAAGTGCTCGCCCAGGCCGGCCTCATCCGCGCCGACGTGACCATGCTCAAGGTGCTCGGCGACGGCGAAATCACCCGCGCCCTCAAGGTCACCGCCCAGAAGTTCACCGGTTCCGCCAAGGCCAAGCTCGAGCAGGCCGGCGGCGCGGCGATCGTCGCCTGATGAAATGCGGATTTCGGATCACGGATTGCGGGGCTGAAACTCCGGATTCCGCGATTCTTTCCTGATCCGCAGCCCGCATTCCCCAATCCGCACTCAGACATGTTTTCCGCCTTCACGAACTCCATGAAGATCCCCGAGCTTCGCTCGCGGATCCTCTACACCCTGAGCCTGCTCTTTGTGGCGCGCGTCGGCGCGCACATCCCGCTGCCCGGCATTGATCCGGAGCCGCTGCAGCGCTTCTTCGCCGACCAGACTGCGGCGGGTGCCGGGGCGCTCGTGGGCCTCTACAACATGTTCACCGGCGGCGCGCTCGTGAAGGGCGCGGTCTGCGCTCTGGGCATCATGCCCTACATCAGCGCCTCGATCATCTTCCAGCTGATGACCGCCGTCGTGCCGGCCCTCAGCCGTCTCCAGCAGGAGGGCGATGTCGGCCGTCAGAAGCTCACCCAATACACCCGCTATGCGACTGTGCTGATCTGTCTGATCCAGGGCGTGCTGCTGATTCTCGCCCTCGAGAACCCCGGCCGGCTCTTCCCGGGGTATGACGTCAACACCTACGGGCAGATCGTTGTCGTCAGCAAATTCTGGTTCATGGTGCAGTCCACCGTGATCATGACTGCCGGCACCATGCTGTTGATGTGGCTCGGCGAGCAGATCACGCAGCGCGGCATCGGCAACGGTGTGTCGCTCCTCATCACGGTCGGCATTCTCGCCGACATCCCGGGTGCGGCGGTCTCGACCTACCAGCTGTTCTTCGCCCCGGTCGGTGTGGCCAAGCTCGGCGCCATTGAGGGCGTCATGATGCTCGCCCTGTTCATCGCCGTCACGATGGGCATCATCGCGGTCACGCAGGGTCAGCGCAAGATCCCAGTCCAATACGCCAAGCGCGTTGTCGGCCAGAAGGTCTATGGCGGCCAGAGCTCCTTTCTGCCGCTGAAGGTCAACTATTCGGGCGTCATGCCCGTGATCTTCGCCAGCGCGATCCTGATGTTCCCGCAACAGATCATGTCGCAGGCCGGCGCGGCGTTTAACATCAAGTTCCTCGTCGAGTTTTCCAATAGCCTCGTTCAGGGCCACCCGATCTACTACATCGGCATGACCCTTCTGATCCTGTTCTTCAGCTATTTCTGGGTGTCGGTCATGTTCAAGCCGATTCAGATCGCTGACGACCTGAAGAAATATGGCGGCTACATCCCCGGCGTGCGCCCCGGCGAGCCGACCGCGAGCTTCCTCGACTTCATCATGACGCGCCTGACCCTCGCGGGAGCGATTTTCCTCACGATCATCGCCATCATCCCCGACGTGCTGCTCTTCGAACTCCAGGTCCCGCCGCGCATCGCCTATTTCTTCGGCGGCACCGGCATGCTGATCACCGTGGGCGTGATTCTCGACACCATGCGCCAGATCGAGACCTTCCTCCTGCAGCGTCATTACGACGGTTTCCTTAAGAAGGGCCGCATTCGTGGCCGTAGCACCTCCGCCACGGTTTCGCTCGGCGAAGCCGCCAGCGACAAGGCGGTCATGCAACTTTCTGCCTTCATGGTCGTTATGCTGCTGGTCGGTCTGGCCGCCTGGGCCATCCGCCATTGGGCTCTTTAATACTTTACTTCGGTGCGAGGGACTGAACACTCCAGCCCCTTTTCCGTTTTCGCCTCCGCGAAAGCGAAGTTCCTTCTCCTTGGTCCGATCGGTTCGCTTCCCGCGAGCCTGACCGCCCAAGTCCGTTCTTTGAATCTTGAGCACGTCTCTCCTGCTTCCCTTGTGCAACAGGAGATTTCGCGACGCACGCGTTCCGCCCTCCCGCGGGACGTGAACCAGTTTCAACTCGCGCTGCTGCGCAAATGGTTCTGGGCGCGCAAACCCGATGCGGGATTCCTTCTCGAAGGTTTCCCGGCTACGCTGCTCCAAGCGTTGGTGTTCGATGAGTGGCTTGACGCTCGCGGTGAAACCCTCACCGCCTGTCTCGCTGCTGCTTCCGCCCCTGCGGACGTCGTCACCCACTACCGCACACAGGGCCTCGCTTGCGAGGTCCTCCACGCTGCCGCCTGATGATCCCGATAAAAAATCCGGAATCCATCCGGCGCATGCGTGAGTCCTGCGCCATCGCCGCCACCGTCCTGGCGAAGCTGAAGGAGCAGGTTCGTCCCGGTATCACGACCTACGACTTGGATCAAATCGGCCGCGATCTCATCGCCTCGTTCGGCGCCCGCAGCGCCTGCCACGGCTACCAGTTGCACTCGCGCCGCTATCCCGCCTACACCTGCCTCTCGGTCAACGAAGAGGTCGTCCACGGGATCGGTTCCCTCAAGCGCATCCTGCGTGACGGGGACATCATAGCCCTCGATGTGGTCGTCGAATACAACGGTTGGATCGGTGACAACGCCACGACGGTTCCGGTGGGCGTCATCGCCCCCCGCACCGCCGAGCTGCTGGCCGCCACCGAGGAAGCCCTCGCCATCGGCATCAAGCAGGCCCAGGTCGGGAACCGCATCGGCGACATCTCCCACGCCATCCAGACCTTCGTCGAGGCCCGCGGCTTCGGCGTCGTCCGCGAGATGGTCGGCCACGGGGTCGGCCGCGAGATGCACGAGGAGCCGCAGATCCCGAACTTCGGCCGGAGGAACTCCGGCGAGAAGATCAAGGCCGGCATGACCCTCGCCATCGAGCCCATGGTCAACCTCGGCGGCTACGCGGTCCGCACCCT
>JAUPWC010000636.1 GCA_030916665.1 Verrucomicrobiota bacterium | reverse complement strand
TTGCTGCTGCAAACCCGGTGTTTGTCCGACGTTCTTGGACATTCGTCCAAAACGTAGGCAAAAGTTTAAGTTGAAGGAGGAGACCGGCGGAGTAGCGGCTATCGTTGATGACTGCGAACAGGTGGAGGCGGGGTCTTTTGATGGCCTGGGAACAAGCCCTAAAGCACGCCCCGGGCTCGCTGCTCCAACAGAAATTCTCCGGGCGTGGCGATACGCAGGGCGTAAACTTCATGCCCCAGCTTCGCGTGGAAGTCACCCTCGTCCAGGGTGAGCAGCCAATCTGACCGCGATGCTAGCGCTGTGATCACGACGGGCCGATCCTTCGCTTTGGGAAATACCAGCGGCTTGTCGAGAGTCAGGTCGGTCCGGACGAAGCGCAGGCGCGGCTTGATTTCGTTTCTCCAGGCAATCGCAGCGGGTCGGCCCAGCTTCGGCAGATTGCGGTGTGTCTCCTCGTCACAATAGTCGGAACTGACCAGTTCCCAGTCGTGGCCGGACGCTTCCGTGATCAGAAAACGCGATGCGCCCCTGCGCGAACCGGAGGCCGCAAGCAGCACGCTCGTGTCGAGGAAGAGCCTCACTTTTTCCTGGGCTTGGGGGTGGCTTGAAACGCCTTCATTTCCGCCTCGTCCCGGGCAATCCACGCCTTGATTTGGGCTTTGGTCACATCGCGCACCGGCAGGGCCATCGCCGGGTGCAGAAACAGCCCGCCGTCGCGCTCCTCGACGAGGACCATGGGATTACGGGCCTTATCGAGGCCCATTTTGCGGCGAAGAGCCGGCGGCAGGGTCAGGCTGCCGCGCTTGGAGAGAGCCAAAGTTGTCATGCCGCAATGCTGCAATGCCGCATTACGCTTTGCAAGTCTCCCCTCGGTCAGGCTGGCCCCCAGACCGGCCCCGTATCTAACCGCCCTGAAGAATTTTCCCAAAGCAAGCGAAGCGAGCGTAGGACTGGCAGCCCCTTGGCGATCAATGCTTCCTAAAGGCAGAATCCGTTACATCCCTCACCCTTCTGCGTGGGCTGGACATAAATTCGCGAGCGCACGGCAAGTCCCGCTGCCAAGCAACCCGGTGGGACCCGTTTCGTATTTTTTGTGTTTCTTGTGCTTTTTGTGGCCAAACTGGAACGGGGACTTAGGTTCGGGCGCGCATGAGTGAAGCCCGCCCTGAAAATCCACCCGAGCCCAGCTGGCTGGGGCCGTCGTGGGCCCGCTTGGCTTTGGCGGCGGTCGTGGCCCTCATCGGCTTCCTGCTCCCCCAGGAGGTGCCGCTCGAGTGGTATCCGCTGAACAATCCGGGCACCGACATCAACTACCTAGAGATTTCCTGCGCGAGCAACATCAACGGCGAGGTGATCATCCGCTACGATGTCAGCCGCTTCGGCAACCGGCCGTTCGACAACATCACGATCCCGATCTCCCCCACCACCCAGACGTTCACCTACACTTTCCCCCTGCCCGACCTGCCGATCGTGGAATTGCGGATTCAGCCGCCCAAGGACGGCGAGCTCACGATCCGCCAGATGCGCATCATCAACCGGCGCAACGAGGAGATCCGCCGCTTCACCCGCGACCTGTTCCGCGCCGAGCGCGACATCGCCGGCATCGAGCCGCTGCCGGAAGGCTGGAAAATCATCGCCGCTCCGGGGGCCGCCGCCCCTTCGGCCCGGCTCGAGCTCTTTTCGCCTATCGTCCCCGTGGGCATGAACCACCGCAACCTGCTGCGCTGCCTGCTTTCGACCGGCTATCTCGCCGGCATGCTCTTCATTTTGCTCATGGCCGTGCTCACCGCGACCTGGCGCCCGCGTGGCTGGCGCGACTTCTTCCTCCACGCCGGCTTCATGGCGGGACTGGCCGTGCTCTTCGCGCCCGTCGGGAACCGCGGACTCATCCGCAACTCCTCCCACTTCGCCCGCTACGTCGCCCCGGTGCTGCCGCCCGGTCTCAAATTGGAAATGGATGTCACCACCGAGAACTCGGCCCTCCAGGCGCAGCTCTTCTGGGATCTGGGCACCGGATTGAGTGAAGCCGACAGCACGCGCGCCCAGCCCGAGCCCCACCCGCACCAGCAAACCCTGCGCTTCGTCCTCCCCAACCGCCCCATTCAAGGGCTACGCTTCGATCCCCTCAACGGCGCAACCAAGATGGTCGTCCGTGGCCTTCGCCTGGTGGATGACGGCCAGCGCACGCGCGTCGTTCTGCCCCTCGACACTTTTTCCCCGGTCCGCGAAATCGCCCGGCTCGAGGTGAAGGACGACCAGCTCATCATCGAAACCACCCCCGACGCCCGCGACCCGATCCTCGGCCTGAAGCCCGAAACCCTGGCCCAGATCAACGCCGCGCTCGGTGCGAAACGCTGAAGGCGCCAAAGGCGCCCGCAGCGCCCGTTTAAGTTGAGAGTTTAAGTTGAAGGAAACGGAGCCACAGCTTCCGCCGACTGCGAGAGCTCATTCATGAAAGTGGTAGCCGCGCTTAAGCGGCAGGCGAAAGCGTGGTCAGCAGCCAGTC
>JAUPWC010000635.1 GCA_030916665.1 Verrucomicrobiota bacterium | reverse complement strand
GTGGCTGGTCCGTTCTCCGTCCTCCGCAACGATCCTACTCTCGAGGATCATCTCCGCAATCACCGCCGGGCCGCCGAGGTAGCCGTCGATCTGGAACGGCGGATGGGCGCCAAAGAGGTTCGGATAGAGGCCGCCGGTCCAGGTGCCGGGCTTCTCCGACGGCCGCGCCGGACGCAGATGCTCCTTCAACAAGTCGTGCGCCCGGGCGCCGTCGCCGAGGCGCGCCCACATGCCGAGCTTGAAGGCCGTGCCCCAGCCCGTGCCCTCGTCGCCGCGCGCCTCAAGCGTCTGGCGCGAAGCGGCCGCCAGCGCGGGGTCCGACCACGCGTCAAACTCATGCCCCGGATAAAGTCCCCACAGGTGCGAAACGTGCCGGTGATGCGGCTCGGGCTCGATGTATTCCTCGAGCCATTCCATCACGCGGCCGTCGCTGCCGATGCGCGTGGGCGCGAGTTTCGCCCGTTTCTCGTCGAGTTCGCGGGCCAGCTCCGCATCGACGCCCAGCTCGCGGGCGGCGGTGGTGGTGGCGATGAACAGCTCGCGCACGAGCTGCTGGTCCATCGTCGCGCCGAGGCAGATGTGCGCCTTCGTGCCGTCGGCCAGCTGGAAGGAGTTTTCCGGCGAGTTCGACGGCGCCGTCACCAGCCAGCCGTGCTTCGGCTCGGCGATGAGCATGTCGAGGTAGAACTGCGCCGAGCCCTTCAGGACCGGGTAGGCCTCGGCGAGAAACCTGCGGTCGCCGGTGAACAGCCAGTGTTCCCAGAGGTGCGTGCAGAGCCAGGCCGAGCCCGAGCTGGTCGAGCCCCATTGCGCCGACTCGCCGGGCGAGGTGAAGCCCCAGGGATTGGTGATGACGTGCGCCACCCAGCCGCGGGCGTTGTAGTAGGCGCGCGCGGTCTTCGCGCCCGGCTCGACGAGCGAGCCGACGAGAGCGAACAGCGGACGGTGCAGCTCCGGCAAACCCGCCACCTCGGCGAGCCAGTAGTTCATCTGCACGTTGATGTTCAGGTGCCAGTCCCCGTTCCACGGCGTGTTGATGCTGTCGGCCCAGATGCCCTGCAGGTTCGCCGGCAACCCACCTGGCCGCGAGGACGAGATCAGCAAGTAACGCCCGAAATCGAAATACAGCGCCGCCAGCCCCGGATCCGGCTGACCGGACTCGAAGGCCAGCAAGCGCTCCGGCGCACTCAGCGCCTCGGCCGCGGGATTCGCGGGGCCGAGTTGCAGCGCCACGCGGTCGAACCACTGGCGGTAATCGGCGACGTGGGCGCTCCGCAGCATCGCAAAGGACTTGGTCGCGGCCCTTTCGCCATCGCCGACCGCCGTCCAAACCGCTCGGCCATCCTCATCGCCCTCGAGTTTTCGCCCGGCAAAGCTCCGGTTGCCGATATCGGTGACACCGGTCACGAACAGGAGGACCTCGTCGGCATCGCGCACCTGCAAGCTGTCCTCCAACGGGCCGACGCTCTTCATCGTACCACCGCGTAGCAGGACTCTGACGACAGCCGCGAAACGCACGTTTTCACCGCCCTTCCCGTCCGGCAGAACACCGGAGAGCGCAATCGCCGTCCCCCGGCCATCGCCTTCCGTCGTGGCATGCTCGGAACGGTTCATCGTGACATCGAGCGATAGTTGCCCCGGCTTGTCCGCCGTCAGCCGCAGCACGAACACCTCGTCGGGCGCGCTGACGAACCCCTCGCGTGTGAAGCGCACGCCGGCCTGCGTGTAGCTGAGCCGCGCCACCGCTTCGCCCAAGTCGAGTTCGCGGCGATAGTCCGTGAACGGCTGGTCCGCACCCGCGTGGACGAACTTCAGCTTCAGGTCGCCGAGCAACTGGTAGCTGCCGTAGGGATGCGTCGCCCCGCGCCCCCGGCCCGAACCGCGGCCGGCGCAGGTGAAGCGTTCGTTCACGAGCTTCTCCGCCTCGGCGTTTTTCCCCTCGAGCAGCAGCCGGCGGATCTCCGGCAGGGCCTCGGCTGCGTCGGCGCGGTCCGCCTCCTGCGGCGAACCCGACCACATGCCGCTCTCGTTGAGCACGATTCGCTCCTCCGTCACGCCGCCGAAGAGCATGGCCCCGAGCCGCCCGTTGCCTAGCGGGCTGGATTGCGTGAAATGCGTCGCCGGCTCGTCGAGCCGAATGACGCGCTCCGCAGCGAAGAGAGACGGCGTCAACAAAGCGGCCAGCAGCAGCCAGGTGGAACGCGTTGACCTCAACGCGTTGGCTCGAACGCACCTCAAAACAAGCGCGCTGGGGTCAGCGCGCTCCACCTGGGGGAACGCGGGGATTTTCATGGGGTCCTGCGACTAAAGCGCGTGGGCCCCGTTTTTCACGCCGAATCCCATGGAGATTTCCGACACCCATCGCCTCGCGACCTTCTCACGAAGCACTGAACTGCATACCGAGCTGGGTCTGAACCTTGTAGCCGCGAGAGCGCAGAGACAGGAATAATCGCTCTCCGGGAAAGTCCCGCGGCTCCCGCCGCGTATCGGTAGTCTGCCGAAGGAAAACCAAAGTTTTGGGGAGGGGTGCTGGG
>JAUPWC010000634.1 GCA_030916665.1 Verrucomicrobiota bacterium | reverse complement strand
GATCTCCCAGTTTTCCTGCCCCAGATCGTTCAGAAATTTTTCCATCAGCGCCGGGCTCGCGAAGCCGCCCTTGCCGCTGCTGATGACCTTGTATTCCCAGTTGGACATAGGCCAAAAGGCATCCCGCAACCTCGGGGCCGACGCGAGCCTAATCTTGGCCCGATCCCCGCGCAGACCGCGACCGTTCAACGGCATAAGCCCGCTTGCCGTTTTCGCGCCGGAGGCTTCCGTCAGGGTTTCACCGTGCCCGATCCTCGCCCAACATTTTTGCGCCTTTTGTGCCTACTGTGGCCAGCCAGTCTCGGTCTAAACGCCCAGACCGTCTCTCTGCCCACCGTTGTCGTCAGCGCGTCGCGCACGGCCGAAGCTCCGGATCAGGTGCCGTTCTCGATCACCGCACTCTCCGGCGACCAGCTCCGTTCGAATCCCGCCTCCACGGCCGACGGCGCGCTGCGCTCCGTGCCGGGCTTCGGACTTTTCCGTCGCAGCGACAGTCTCTCCGCCAATCCGACCGCGCAGGGCGTGTCGCTCCGCGGCCTCGGCCCGAGCGGCGCCAGCCGCTCGCTCGTGCTGCTCGACGGCGTGCCGCTCAACGACCCCTTCGGCGGCTGGGTCGCCTGGAGCAAGGTCCCGCGCGAGTCCCTCGCCGCCGCCGAAGTCGTGCGCGGCGGCGGTGCCACCGCCTGGGGCAACGCCGCCCTCGGCGGCATCGTCCAGCTGCTCACGGAAAATCCCGGCGCCACGCGCGGCCGCCTCGCCGCGACCTACGGGGACTTCGCCACGCACAGTGCGGAGCTCGCCGTCAGCCAGTCGCTCGGCGGGGGCCAGGTGCAGCTGCTCGCCCGGGATTTCGCCACCGACGGCTTCCGGCTCGTCGCGCCCGACGATCGCGGCCCGATCGACCAAACCGCGGCCAGCGAACACCGCTGGCTCGCCGGCCGCTGGCGGCAGGAAGTTTCCGAAGGCATCGGGCTCACGCTCACGGCCCGCACCTACGCGGAGGACCGCAACAACGGCACGCCCTACCAGCGGAACTCCTCGCGGGAGGACTTCGCCTCCATCGCACTGGCCGACGTGAGGGGCACCACGTTCTCATGGGATGTCGTCGCTTACGCGCAGGACCAGTCGTTCGCCAGCACCTTCAGCTCGGTCAACGCCACCCGCACGGCCGAGACGCCTGCCAGCGACCAGTTCGCCGTGCCCGCCGAGGCCTTCGGCGCGGCGTGGACCGGAACCTGGAAACACGACCTGGCCCGCACCAGCGCCGGTCTCGACTGGCGCCGTGTGCGCGGCGAGACGCGCGAGCACTTCACCTTCACCGCCGGCAACTTCGCGCGCGAGCGCGTCGCCGGCGGCACGCAGGAAACCGCCGGGCTCTTCGCCTTGCACGAGCGCTCGCTCGCCCCCGACCTTCGCGCCACCATCGGCGGTCGGGTGGATTTCTGGCGCGAGACCGACGGATACCGCCGCGAAACCGAGCGCGCCACGGGCAACGTGCTGCGCAACGACACCTACACCAAACGCGACGGCGCGGAATTTTCTCCCAGCGCCGGTCTCGTCTGGCGCCCCTCTGCCAGCTGGCGTCTGCGCGCCGCCGCGCAGCACGCCTTCCGCCGCCCCACGCTCAACGAGCTCTACCGCCCCTTCCGCGTGGGCAACGTCATCACCGAGGCCAACGCCGCGCTCGACACCGAGCACGCCACCAGCGCCGAACTCGGCGCTGAATACACCAAGGGTGCGCTCACCCTCGGTGCCGCCGTGTTCTGGAACGACCTGCGCGACGCCGTCGGCAACGTCACGCTTTACCGCGGCCCCGGCTCCTTCCCCATCGTCGGTTTCGTCCCGGCCGGCGGGCTCGGCCGCCAGCGCCTCAACCTCGACCGCACCCGCGTGCAGGGTTTGGAGTTGTCCGCCCGCTGGACGCCGACCGCCACACTCTCTCTGACTGCCGATTACCTCTACAACGACGCCAAGGTCCGCGCCGCCTCCGTCGCGCCTGCCCTCGTCGGCAAGCGCCTCGCGCAGGTGCCGCGCCACGTCGCGACTTTCAGCGCCTCCTGGTCGCCGCTGAAAGCGCTCACGCTCACGCCCCGCGCGCGTTTCCTCGGCCAGCAGTTCGAGGACGACGAAAATCTGCTGCGCCTCGGCGCCGCGCTCGTCGTGGACCTCGGCGTGAGTTACCGCTTCAACGAGCGGCTCGAACTCACCCTCAGCGCCGAGAATCTCACCGACGAGCGCATCGAGACCGGCCGCAGCGCCGACGGCCTCTTCAACACCGGCAGCCCGCGCCACGTGCTCGGCGGTCTGCGGCTCGCCTGGTGAGCGATCAGGCGGAGCGGTTGTAGTCGGAGAGGCGTGCTTCCAGTTCCTTCCGGCGCGGCGCGGTTGTGCGCAGGTGTTTCCAGCCGATCCAGGCCACCATCAGCACCACGTAGGCCGGGTAGATCACGAAGGCGGGAATCAGCACCTCGTCGCCCATCTTGCCCACGGCCCGCAATTGCCAGACCACACCGCCGAGAAACGGCAGGCTCAGCAGAAGTCCGCCGGCGGCCACCAGCGCTCGGATGCCAGCACGGCGGTTCTCATCCAGCAGAGCCGCCGTGCTGGCCTGGATGGATTCCGCATACGCGCCGTGCACGGCCTCGTGGCGCCGGTGCTGACGCCAGATCAGAAACCAGCCGGCCCAGGGCAGCAGGAAAAAGGGCACGACCACCCACTCCCGCGTGAGGTCCAGCCGGTCGAGCGCCGGATCGGGCCAGACAATGTGCAGGAGCAGACGGCCCGTGAGCAGCACGAGCGGGATGGCGGTGAGCACGAGCAGGCCCCGGCTGGCACGACGGCGCCGGTGCAGTTCATTGATGAGGTCCATTTTTTGTTTCTCCAGTTGGGCGGCGGACGGACGGTTTCCGGCCGAGCGCCAGGCTTTTTCGATGTCAGCGAAGTTCATGGGTGATGTCCTCCAAAGTGGTGGCGAGTTTTTGCCGGAGCCGCGAGAGGCGCGCGCCGACGTTTGTTTCGGTCAGGCCGTGAATCCCGGCGATCTCGGCGTAGTCCAGACCGTCCAGGTGCAGCAGGATCAGCGAGCGGTCCAGCGGCGGCAGCCGGCGGATGGCGGCATAGACGTGCTCCAGCGCCTCGTGTTCGCGCCGGCTGTCCGCCGTCGGCTCGGCCGGGGCCTGCGCTTCGAACCGGTCGATCCGCTCGCGGTAATTCTTCTGCGTGCGCCGCCAGTTCAGAGCGGCGTTGTGCGCCACCCGGTAGATGAACGTCGAGGCCTGGGCCCCGGCGCGGTAAACCGGAATCGCCCGCCACATCGCCAGCATGAGCTCCTGCATCAGATCGTGGCGGTCCGCCCCCTCGGAGAAACCGTTGGCCACGTGGTGCAGCACGGCGGCGTGCTGGTCCAGCCAGGCGGAGAATCGGATGTTTTGTTCCTCAGGGGTCACGTTGAATTGTCCTGTTAGATGCGGCCCGGACGGTTTCCTTACAACGGAAACGCGCCGGCCGCCGTTTCCGGCCGCTGCGCTAATGAAGTGACCGGCGGGCGGCTTGCGCAACCCGCGGAAGGATGCATCGTTTCGCTTCTTTCCACCCCATGAAACTGCCCCTGCTCGCCACCGCCGCGCTTTCCACCGCCATGCTCACCGCCGCCCCCGCCCCGATCACCTCGACCTTCGCTCCCTACCCCAAGGACGCCAAGACCACGCTCGAGCGGCTCGACCCCGCGCTCGATGCCCTGCTCGCCCCGGATGCCGTCGTCGAGAACCTCGGCTCCGGCTTCAACTGGTCGGAGGGCCCGATCTGGGTGCCGGCCCTCGGCGCGTTGCTCTTTAGCGACGTGCCGGAGAACCGCGTGTACCGCTGGAAGGAGGGCGAAGGCATCTCCGTCCATCTCGAACCCAGCGGCTTCACCGGCACGCAATACAACGGCCGCGAGCGCGGCTCCAACGGCCTGACGCTCGACGCCCAGGGCCGCCTCACGCTTTGCCAGCACGGCGACCGCCGCGTGGCCCGCCTTGCCGCCGACGGCAAAAGCTTCGAGACCGTCGTGGACCGCTTCGAGGGCAAACGCTTCAGCAGCCCCAACGACCTCTGCTACGACCGTGCCGGCAACCTCTTCTTCACCGACCCGCCCTACGGCCTGCCCGCCGACACGAAGCAGGAGACCGACTTCCACGGCGTCTACCGCCTCGGCACGGACGGGAAACTGACGGTCATCGCAAGCGACCTGAGCCGCCCCAACGGCGTCGCCCTTTCCCCCGACGAGCGCACCGTCTATGTCGCCAGCAGCGAGGGCCGCGAACCTTGGATCAAGGCTTACGCCCTCAACGCCGACGGCAGCGTCGCTTCCAGCCGCCTCTTCTTCGACGGCAGCGCCCTGATGAAACAAGGACGGCGCGGCGCCTTCGACGGCCTCAAGGTGGACGTGCAGGGCAACATCTGGACCACGGGCCCCGGCGGCGTGCTGATCATCAGTCCCGAAGGCAAGCACCTCGGCTCCATCCTCACCGGCCGCGCCACCGCCAACTGCGCCTTCGGCGACGCCGACCACCAGACTTTCTACATCACCGCCGACGAGGCCCTCCTGCGCGTCCGCACCAAGGTGAAGGGCGCCGCGCGGTGATTTAAGCCCGGATTCCGGTTTTGCTTGGGATTTTGTAACCCTGCGCGGGATCGCAGGGACAGGAATTTGCGACTGCTTCCGAAAATCCCGCGGCTCCCGCCGCGTACACCGGCAATCGCGGAATCCGGGTTAAGCCACCCGGCAACTTGTAACGTAATTCGTTACAAGATGCCGGAAAGTGTCAGCGCAGTCTGCCGAGGAACTCCGTGATCGCCGCGTCGGCGACCTGGCCGCCGGGTCCGTCGGGATTGTAGTCGAAGGCGTGGGTGGCCCACGGCAGCTCGACATGCGTGCCGGGCACGCCTAGTTCCGTCAGCCGCGCCGCCAGCCGGCGGCTGTGGCGATACCAGACGAGCCGGTCGGGATAACCATGGACCAGCAGTGTCGGCGGTGAGTCCGTC
>JAUPWC010000633.1 GCA_030916665.1 Verrucomicrobiota bacterium | reverse complement strand
GTGACGCTGGATTTTTCGCTGCGCTCAGAATGACAGGGAGGTGGAAGCGTTTACTTGGTCGCCGCGACCGGCTCGATCACAACGTCGTCGATGAGGAAGACGGCGGCGGGAACCTTCTGGTCGGCGCCGGGGAGGTCGCGGCCGCCGTAGCCGCGCTCGCGGTGCGGGCCGGTGCGGAAGGAGAGGCGCTCAACCGTGGCGACGGGGTCGGTGAAGAAGGCCGGACGCGGTAGCGGCGACTTGCCGTTCACGATCACGGTGCAGCGGTCGGCGTTGGGATCGGCGGGAATCTCCAGCTCGAAGGTGTGCCACTGGCCGGCGGTGTAAGCGCCGGCGTCGAGCCATTGCGCCTCGTGGCAAGCCCAGAGCCGGCCGTCCTCACCGAAGGCCAGGCGCACGGGCCGCAGGCCGGTGGCGTCGAGCAGGTCGATCTCGAGGCGGGCGTTGTTCTGCTGCGCGAAGACCTTGAACGACACCTTCACGCCGTGCGTGGCGGGAAACACGCGGACCGCACGGGCGTAGTCGTAGGGGTCTTCGTCGCGGAGTTCGAGCGCGCGGTTGGTGGGATTGGAATGTGGGAGCGAGCTTGCTCGCGACTCGGGGGTGGAAGCAGTCGCGAGCAAGCTCGCTCCCACAGGAGAAGCGGGCGCGTCCACCACCCGCACCGGCGCCCAGAGCGGCGAGTAGATGTTCCAGCCGGCGGGCAGGGTGCCGGGCGTGGCGGCGTTGAAGGTGTCGTTCACCGGCCCGCTGGCGGTGGCGGTGGCCGGCACGGGGACGCGGGCGACCCAGATGTCCTCCTTGTTGACGGAGTAGGTAAGCCAGAAGGCGTCCTTTGCGTCGGGGGGCGTGCCGTTGCCCTCGACGATGCCGCGCACGTATTGCGGGCCCATGTTCTTAAGGTAGCCGCCGAAGCGCTGGTCGGGCAGCTCGGCATGGACGGTCCAGAGGTTGGAGAATTCGGCGCTGTCCGGGCTCGTCATGAGCGCGAGCGGATAGCGGTTGCGGTTGGTCGGGTTGAGGACGAGGCCGTAACGGCCGTCGGCCATGCGTTGCAGCCAATATTTCGAGCCGTTGTTCGGCATGTTGCCGGCAAAGGTGGTCGGCGTCCACTTCTCGCCCTTGTCGGTCGTGGTGGCGACGAGGCGGTTCTTCCAGATGCCGAGCGTGGAGCCGTCGGGGCGCGTGACGTAGGAGAGGGCCTTGCCGCGCACGCGGTAGAAGCCGCTCTCGTCGAGCATCTCCTCCTCCCACCACTGCGCGGTCATGAGCTTGTCGGCGAGCAGCGCGTCGCAGGCGGCAACGAAACCCTGGTCGGGCGATGCCGTGTAGAGCGGGTAGGGCGGCGTGAAGTCAGGAAACGCGGACTTGGCGTTTGGGCGGAGGAAATAGAGCGGACCGACGCTGCCGTCGGTGCGGATTTCGCGCACGGCGCGGCCGATACCGGTGCCGTCGTTGGGCGAGGGGTAGCGTCCGTAGAAACCGAGCACGAGCAAACGGCCATCGGGGGCGACGTAGAAGCCCATGCGTTGGTGCGCGATGGTCTGCTTGCCATCGGGCAACGTGAAGGCCGGGAACACGACGCGCGGCGCCTCCCAGGTGATTCCGTCGGCGGAACGCGTCAGGGAGGTCGAGCAGGGCGGCTCGTGCTCGGCGTGCGGACCGCTGAGGTATTCGAGGTAGAAATGCCCGCGCCAGTGGGCCAGCATCGGAGCGTGCAGGTAGGTGTCGGTCAGGCCACTGGCGTGCGCCGGTGCAGTGCGGTTGGCGCGATAGACCTGGAGGTTGTGGACGCCGACCACCGGCCGCAGCCCGCCGTCGGCCGTGGGCGCGACATCAAGCGAGCCGGTGAAACGGACGGGCGGCTCGGCGGCGGCGAGGGCGAGGGGCAGCAGGCAGGCAAAAAGTGCGCCGCAACACACCCAGCTTGCACTGGAACCCGGACGAGGCTCCGTGGTGATCTTGTGGGCAGCCCGCTTGCGGGCGCCTTCCCAGAGCGCGCGCAAGCGCGCTGACCCACATCCGACTGAATCGTTCCGGCGCGCGAGGGGTGCCCGGCAGAGCGGGGTGTGGGGCTGTTTCATGGCATGGGGAACTTGTAACGTATTACGTTACAAACTGGCTGAGGGGTTTCGCGCGAGCGCGGCGGCGAGCTTGATGGCTTCGACGAGGCTGCGCGGGTCGCCGCGGCCGGTGCCGGCGTTGGTGAAGTCGGTGCCGTGCTCCACCGACGTGCGGATGATGGGCAGGCCGAGGGTGACGTTCACGCCGCGCCAGATGCCGAGCATCTTGGCCGCGACGTGGCCCTGGTCGTGGAACATGGCGACGGTGCCGTCGAACTCGCCCTGCGACGCGCGGAAGAAAATCGTGTCGCCCGGCCACGGACCGCTCACGTCCATCCCGAGCGCGCGGGCCTGCTCAAGCGCGGGCTTGATGAACTTTTCCTCTTCGTCGCCGAACAGACCGCCCTCGCCGGCGTGCGGGTTGAGGCCGGCGACGGCGAGCTTGGGCTTGGCGATGCCGAGGCGCTGCACGGCGGCGTGGGTCAGCTGGAGCACCTTGACGATGCGCTCAGGACGCACGCGATCGATGGCCTGCCGGAGCGAGACGTGGGTCGAGACGTGGCTCACGCGGAGCTTGTCGGCCACGAGCATCATGGTCGCGCCGGGCGCCTGGCAGACCTCGGCGAGCAGGCCGGTGTGGCCGTCGAAGTGGTGGCCGGCGGCGTTGAGCGCGGCCTTGTTGATGGCGGAGGTGACGATGCCGCCGACGCGGCCCGCGAGCGCGAGCTCGGCGGCGGTCTTCACGTATTCGTAGGCGGCGTGGCCGCACATCGGGTCGGCCTGGCCGAGCTGGAGGCGCGCGAGCTCGACGTTCTTGAGATCGTGGACGGCGATCTCGCCGTCGGCGAATTCTGCGGCTTCCGGCGAGGCGAAACTGCGCACGCGCACCTTCGCGCCCGTGTAGGTGCAGGCCTGGGTGAGCACGGCGACGTCGCCGATGACGAGCGGACGGCAGAGCGCGCGCACCTCGGGCAGCACGAGTGCCTTGGTCAGCAATTCGGGGCCGGTGCCGGCGGGATCACCGAGGGTGAGGGCGAGGAGGGGGAGACCGGACATGGGATCAGTCGAACAGGCCGGCGGGGAGGGCGCGGCGGAGTTTGGCGGGCCAGTCATAGCTACCAGGCTTGAGCGTGACGGCAAACGCCGGGTCGCGGACGGGCCGTAGCGTAACGGCGCCCGGACCCCAGGCGCGGATGACTTCCAAGTCGGTCCAGCCGAGCATGGGCAGCACGGCGGCGGCCGTGGCGCCACCCGCGATGAGCAGGTGCGTGAACGACCGGTCGGTGTGCAACCGCCACGCGAGATCGGCAAACCCGCGCGCGATGGCCGCGGGCGCATCGCGTCCGGTGAGGCGCGTGCTCGGCGGCGCGACCGCGACGGCGCCGTGACGCGCGAGTGCGGCAGCCACGGCAGCAGCGGCGGGCGCTTTTTTGCCGCGGAAGCGCAGGAGCCGGGAGCCGTCGGTCGCCATGGCGGAACCGTGCAGCAGCAGGGCCGGACCGGCGATGTGCGGTGACCTGGCCTTCGCATGGCGGTTCGGGCCCTGCGACTTGAGCCAGGTGCGGAAAAAATCGGCGCCGCCGGCGGGCAGGGTCGCGGAGTCCAGCGTGTTCACCCAGTGACGGACATCGGACGGGGTGGAAGTCTCGCCGACCACGACGCCGCGGTTCGGCAGGCGTTCGGTTTCGGGCGGGAGGCTGACAACGGGAACACGCGGAACGCGTCCGAGCAACGCCACCACGTCGTCGCTCGCGCGCGGGTGGTGCGGGTCGCGGGCGAAGGCGGTCTCGTGCAGCGGCACGCCTTTCACGGCGTAACGGCCGGCGCGGATCGTGCGGCCGAGCGAAGGATTGGCCGGCACGAGCAGCGTGCGGTGGCGGCCGAGGGCGCGGGCGGTCGCGGTCGCGTGGGCGAGCACGGAGCCGCGCAGCACGGAATCCACCTTGAGGAAAAATCCGCGGTGCGGCGTGTGCGCGAGGCACTTGGCCCAGGCGCGGACCTTGCGGGCCGCAACTTCCGGCGCCAGCAGGCGCGTGTCGGTGTCGAACACCAGCAGGTCGGCCGCGACCGGCATGGTGGGCAGATGCGTGAGCACAACGGCGCGCAGGCCCGCGTCGTGCGCGATGGCCGCGATCTCGGCCGCGCCGGTCAGATCATCCGCGAGAACAAGGTGGGGTCGGAAGGGCATGAGTGACTTAGCAGATTGAACCACGAATCGACACGAACGGGGAAGAAACACCCACTGTGGTCATCCTGAGCCGTGCGAAGGATCCAAGAAAAAGGACAGGCTCACGTCCCGCGCTTGGATCCTTCGCAGGGCTCAGGATGACGGAGAGGGAAGGGTTGAGGTTCATCGGGGCTCAGTGGCGCTGCCAGTGTGTGTTACCCGAGGCGGACGAGTTCGGCGCGGACGGCTTCCTGGTCGGCGGGACTGAGCGGGAGGAGCGGCGGCACCATGGCGGGGCCGCAGAGCTGGCGCAGGCCGAGGCCGGCCTTCAGCGCGGCGAGCGACTGGCCGAGCGTGCGGTTGCGCTGGAAGACGGCGCCGATGGCGTCGAGTTGCGCCTGGAGCTGCTCGGCCTTCGCCCAATCGCCGGCGCGGGCGGCATTGTAGAGCGCGGACCAGCGTTCCGGGTAGAGGTTACCGCCGCTCGGCACGAGGCCGTCGAAGCCGAGGCGCAGCGCCGGGATCGAGTGCGCGGCGATGCCCATGAACAGCGAGAAGTCCGGGCGGCCGCCGAAGCGTTTGGCCACTTCCTCGCGCCGGCCGGTGGTGCCCTCGGAGTCCTTGAGGCCGGTGACGTTCGGGCGGCGGGCGAGCGTTTCGATCACATCGAGCGGGAGCGACATGCCGGTCGTCGCGGGCATGTTGTAGATCATGAGCGGGCCGCGGATGCCGTCGGCGAGGCGCTCGAAGTAGGCGAGCATCTCGGCGGGCTCCAGCTTGTAGTAGTTGGGCAAAATGCCGACGACGGCGTCCGCGCCCGCCTGGAGGTAGGCGTTGCCCGACTCGAGGGAGAAGCTGACGCAGTTTGACGCCGGGCAGGCGAAGACGGGCGTGCGCTTCGCCGCGACGCGCACGGCGATTTCGACGTAGCGCAGGCGCAGCGCGGCGGGCAGCGACGCGACTTCGCCGGTCGTGCCGAGGACGAGCATGCCGCAGCCGTTGCTCGCGAGGTGGTCCACGAGCCGTTCGGCGGCGGACTCATCGAGCGAGCCGTCGGGTTTCACGGGCGTGACCAGCGGAACGATCACGCCCTGGTGGCGGGGAAAGGAACTCATGTCAGAAAGCGGTTTCGTAGATGCGCAGGATGTCGTCGCGGGTGACCTCGCGCGGGTTGTTTTTCAGCAGGCGGGTGACCTGGATGCCAGTGTCGGCCATGCGCGGCAGGGCGTCGCGCGGGATGCCGTGGGCGGAGAGACGGCCGTCGATGCCGCAGGCGGCCACGAGCTGCTGGAGCCGGTCGGGCAGGCCGGCGGTGGAGGAACAGCCCAAGGCGTCGGCCAGCGCGGCGTGGCGCTCGGGCATCGCCGGGAGGTTGAAGCGCACGACGTGCGGCAGCAGCAGCGCGATGGACAGGCCGTGCGCCAGGTGAAATTCGCCGCCGAGCGGGTAGGCGAGCGCGTGGACGCCGGCGGTGTTGACCGGGCCGAGGCCGAGGCCGCCGTAAAGGCTGCCGAGGGCGACGGCGGTGCGCGCCGCGAGATCCGAGCCGTCGGCCACGCAGCGCGCGAGGTTCGCGCCGATCAGCCGCACGCCCTCGAGCGAACGGCCGTCCACGGCGGGATGCGCAGCGCGGTTGGCGTAGGTTTCGAGGCAGTGAGTGAGCGCGTCGAGGCCGGTGGTTGCGGTCAGCGCGGGCGGCAGCGAGAGCGTCAGCTCGGGATCGGCGACGGCGACGTCGGGCACGAGGGCCGGGCTGATCACGGCCTTCTTCGCGGCGGCGGCCTCGTCGTAGAGCAGGGCGTTGGGCGAGACTTCGCTGCCGGTGCCGGCGGTGGTGGTCACGCAGACGAGCGCGGTGCGGCGGCCGGCGAGGACGTTCACGCCGTAGAAGGCCGAGGCGGGTTCCGCACGGTCGTGGAGTGCGGCGACGAGCTTGGCCACGTCGAGCACGCTGCCGCCGCCCACGGCGAGCACGAGGTCGGGCGCGAACGTCTTGGCCGCGGCGCGCAATTGTTCGCAGCACGCGAGCGTCGGCTCGGGCGGCACGCCGGCGACGGTCTCGATCGCGGCGCCCGCGGCGCGCAGCGGCGAGGTGAGCGCGTCGGCGCGGGCGCGCACGGACGGCGAAGTGATGACGAAGACGCGGCGATAACCCGCGCGTGCGAGTGCGGCGGCCGCCTCCACGGCGCAGCCCGCGCCGAAATGGATGCGCGGCGGCTGCAGCAGCGTGATGGGCAGGGAAACGGACATGCGGGGCGGGGTGGAACAGGCAGAATCGGCGATGGCCCCTTTGGCAACCGCAGAACGTTTTCGCGCGCGGCGCATGAAAAAAGTTTCCGTCCGCGGAGCCGTGGTCGCCTGCGCGCGGCGCCTTGCGGCGACGCGGGGACGCGGGTGCGTTAATCGCTGGCAGCGTGCGAGTCAGCGAAGCCCTGCGCGGCGCGGCGGGCGGCGGGTCCAGCGCCGGCGCGGCGGCGGGTGGCGCGCGAGGTTATGATACCGGAGATAATTTTCTTCATCGTGGCAGAAATGAACGGAGTGGTTAGATAGGCTGTTGCGTTAAAACCCTGGCGCTCCTCGCCGCTTCCCCACCCCGTGATGTTCCTGCCTCGCCTGAGACTGCTGTCCTGCGTCCTGCTTTGCCTGGCCGGTTGCGCGACTTTTGCCCAAGGCCCGCTGGTGCCCGCCGCGTCGTTCGCGCCGCACATCACGAAGTTCAACACGATGGAGCCGGAGACGGTGGTCAACGCCGTGCCCAACGCCGCGGCGCAGGCCTGGCTGGAGGCGAACGTGCCGCGCTTCACGTGTCCCGACGCGCAGCTGGAGGAGACCTACTGGTTCCGCTGGTGGGTGCTGCGCAAACACCTGCGGCGCGACGAGGGGACCGGCCGCTGGGTGTTCACGGAGTTCATCACGCGCGCGCGGCCGGTGAGCAGTGCGCTCGGCCACCATTTGATGGAAGGCCGCTGGCTGCGGGACCAGAGCTGGCACGACGACTACATGCTGTTCTGGTTGCGCGGCAAGGACGGTCAGCCCGAGGAACGTTTCCACCGGTTCTCGCAATGGGTCCATCATGCGCTGTGGTCACGCTGGCTCGTGACGCAGGACACCGCCACGCTCACCGGCCTGCTCGACGACCTCGTCGCGGACTACCGCCGGTGGGAAACGGAGCAGCTGCGCCCCGACGGCCTCTTCTGGCAGGCCGACGTGCGCGACGCGATGGAGGAGTCCATCAGCGGCGGCCGAAAGGTGAAGAACGTGCGCCCCACGATCAGCGCCTACATGTTCGGCAACGCCACGGCGCTGGCCGAGATCGCGCGCCTCGCCGGACGCGAGGATCTGGCCAGGGAATTCGCCGCCAAGGCCGCGCACCTGCGACCGCTCGTGCAGCGGACGCTCTGGAATCCTGAGCTGCAGTTCTTCGGCTCGGTCACGGAGGAGCTCCAGCCCATCGCCGTGCGCGAGGCGATCGGCTTCATCCCGTGGTATTTCCACCTGCCCGAGCCGGGCCAGGGCTACGAAATCGCGTGGAAGCAGCTGACTGACGAGAAGGGGTTCAAGGCCCCGTGGGGCCTCACCACCGCCGAGCGGCGGCATCCGAAGTTCCGCACGCACGGCACCGGCACCTGCGAGTGGGACGGTGCGGTCTGGCCCTACGCCACGTCGCAGACGCTGACCGCGCTTGGCAACGTGCTGCGCGACTACCCGCAGGACGCGGTGACCAACCGCGATTGGTTCGATGCCTTTGTCACCTACACGCGCAGCCACGTCTATGACGGTCTGCCCTACCTCGGCGAATACCAGGACGAGACGACCGGCGCGTGGCTGAAGGGTCGCGATCCGCGCAGCTTCTACTACAACCACTCCACCTACGCCGATCTGCTCATCACCGGGCTCGTCGGGCTGCGTCCGCGCGCCGACAACGTGATCGAGGTCGCGCCGCTGTTACCCGCGGACACCTGGGACTGGTTCTGCCTCGAGAACGTGCGCTACCACGGTCGCGACGTGACAATCCTCTGGGACAAGGACGGCCAGCGCTTCGGGCGCGGCGCGGGGTTGCAGGTGATTGTGGATGGCCAGGTCGTGGCCCAGGCTGCCATGCTCGGCCGCGTGACCGGCCAACTGCCATGAGGAACACGTTCATGAGATTCCCATTTCCTGTCATTCTGAGCGCAGCGAAGAATCCAGTCCGTTTGGCGCCGCCACATTGGAGAAGCGCATGTTCCGCTGGATTCTTCGCTGCGCTCAGAATGACACGGTATGGGGGGTTGGTTGCTGTGCTTGGTCTGGCAGTCCCGCTCGCGGCCAAGGAGTTTCCGTCGCCGGTGGCGCCGGGCAAGGACGGCAAGCTGGTCTATGAAGTGCTCGCCCGCGGCGACCGCGTGCCGGATTACTCACACGCCGGCTATCGTGGCGGCGGTGTGCCGCTGCCTGCAGTGCCGGCCAAGGTTGTCGTGCTGCCGGCCGAGGGCGACGATGGCGCACGCATTCAGGCGGCGATCGATCATGTTTCCGCGCTCTCGCCCGACGCCTCGGGGTGGCGCGGCACCGTGCTGCTTGCGCCCGGGCGCTTCGAGATTTCCGGCCAACTGCGCATCGCCGCGAGCGGCGTGGTGCTGCGTGGTTCGGGAGCGGGGGAGGGCGACACCGTGCTCGTGGCGACCGGCACCGACCGCCGCCACCTGATCGAGGTCGCCGGCCGCTATGAGCGCAAGGAGACCGCTCCCGCGCGCGCGGTGGCCGACGATTATCTGCCGGTTGGGGCCACGCAGCTCCGCGTGGCTGACGTCACCGGCCTCGCCGTCGGGCAGAGCATCGCCATCGAGCGGCCGAGTCCGGCGGAGTGGCTGGCCCAGCTCGGCATGGATGTCGCGCCGGCCCGGCAGCCCTATCTCTGGAAACCCGGCACGGTGAACATCACCTGGGACCGTGTGATCACCGCGGTCGAGGGCGACAAGGTCACGCTCGACGCCCCGCTGACCAGCTCGCTCGATGCCAAGCTCGGCGGCGGCAAGGTGACGCCCTTCGTGGAAACGGGCTACCTCAGCGACGTGGGCATCGAGAACCTCCGTTGCGAATCCGATTACGACCGCGCCAACCCGCTCGACGAGCAGCATGCGTGGAACGCCATCGACCTGCACGCCGTGCGCGACGGCTGGGTCGCGGACGTGACCGGCGTGCATTTCGCCGGCAGCGTCGTGCAGGTCGGCGCGCGTGTGGCGCGGGTGACCGTGCAGGACTGCGCGTCGCTCGCGCCCGTGTCGGAGAACGCCGGCTACCGGCGCATGGCTTTCCACTCGCGCGGCCAGCAGGTGCTTTTCGTGCGCTGCCGCAGCGCGCAGGGACGGAATGATTTCACGACCGGCTACCAGGCGGCCGGGCCGGTGGTATTCCTCGATTGCACGGCGGAACGCACGAGCAGCTTCAGCGGCTCGATCGGCGCGTGGAGCTCCGGCCTTCTGTTCGACGGCGTGAAGATCGACGGCGGCGCGTTGCGCCAAGACAATCTTGAAACCTTCAACCAGGGCGTGGGCTGGGCCGCCGCCAACTCCATGATCTGGCAGAGCGAGGCCGCCGTCATCGTCAGCCGCCAGCCGCCCGGTGCGCACAACTGGGTTGTGGGTGTCTGGGGCCAATACGTGGGCGATGGCCGCTGGAGCCAGACCAACGAATTCGCCAATCCCCCGTCGCTCTACCGCGCGCAATTGGCGGAGCGGCTGGGCAAGGAAGCCGTTGTCGCGTTGGAGGTGCGAAGCTATCCGGCCGCCGCCGCAAATCTGGAAAGGTGGAACCCGCGCTCCGCGCGGGTTGGCTCGGAAAGCGCGTCATCGCACGACAAGCCCCTCGCGCTCGTGAACGGCGTGCTCACCGTCGGCGGCGAGCGTCTGTCCGGCAAGGAACAGAGCATGGCCTGGTGGCTGGGCCGCCTCGAGCCAGCGCGCGCGTCTGAACCCGGACCCGCGATCACGCGCTTCTCCCCCGGTCGCACGGGCACGGGGTTGACCGACGAGATTCCCGCCATCGTCGCGCGCATGAAGCGCGAGGGCGCGGCCGTTCTTCGCCATCATTACGGCCTCTGGTATGACCGCCGCCGCATCGACCATCAGATGATCCGCCGGCCCGACGCCGATGTGTGGCCGCCGTTCTTCGAGCAGCCCTTCGCGCGGAGCGGGCAGGGGACGGCGTGGGACGGGCTCAGCCGCTACGATCTCACGAAATACAACCCGTGGTATTTCGGCCGCCTGCGGGCCT
>JAUPWC010000632.1 GCA_030916665.1 Verrucomicrobiota bacterium | reverse complement strand
CGGTGCGTGGTGTGCGTCAGCTCGTGGGCGAGGACCGTGGCGAACTGGGCCTCGTTCTCGAGCCGGGCCAGCATGCCGGTGTGGATGTAGAGCGCGCCGTCGGGGAGGGCGAAAGCGTTGAGCGTGGGATCGGTCAGCACGCGCAGGTGGAGCCGGGCGCCGCGTGGCAGCGGGTCGCGGTAGAGCCTGGCCAGCACGCCGTTCAGGTAGTCATCGAGCGCCGGATCGTTCACCACCAGTCCGCTGCGGTCGAGGGTGGCCGACTCCTCGCGGGCGCGTTGCCAGAGGCGCTGTTCGTCGCCGGCCAGCACGGTGGCTTCGCCGGTCAGCGGCGCCACGTTGGTGGACTCGCAACCGGCGCAGGCGAGCAGACCGGCGACGGCCGCCAAGCGCACTGGGATCGGCACGCGCATGATTACGGGGTTAACGTCCCGGCCAGCCGGCCATCAACTTGTCGGCCGCCGTCGTGGCCCCGGCTTTTTCCCGGAGGTCGCCGAGACCGGCCGCCAGGGTGTTGAACCAGAGCACATCGCCGTCGCGCTCCACCAGGGCGGCGCACATCTGCGTGCTGCCCATGGTCGGGAGGATATAGACTCCCGTCACTGCGCCGGCGAGCACGCTCAGCACCGCCAGCGACTTGCGGCCGGCGGTGGCGTAGCTGTCGCGCACGAAGAGCAGCACCACGGCCTCGCCGCCGGTCGATTCGAGGATGCGGTCGATCCGGCCGACGTTGAAATTGAGCGGGCTGGTGTTCCAGGCCTTCTGCAGCTGCGGCGCGTCGAACAACGAGGCAAGGCGGCTGGCGGCGATCACGCGCAGCAGGGCGGTGACCTCGTCCAACTCGGCCCGGCTCTCCTCGCTGAGCGTGGTGGCCGGCATGATGTTGCCGCGTGTGGTGAGAGCCGCGGTCATATTTTCCGTCACCTTGGCGCTCCATTCGTCACGGATCTCCAGGATGCCGCCAACGCTCAACTCGCTCACCACCACGTCGGGTGGCGCGAGCTGGACGGGGCCCATGCTGGCGACCTTGGTCCGCGCGTCGGCGGTGGACTTGTGCGTCACCGGGGCCGTCACGCAACCGCCGAGGGCGAGTCCGAGGGCAAGGAGGAGCAGTCGTGCCAAGAACCCGGAGGAGGACGAAGACGCAGGCCGTGAATGCGACGGCTGGCGGGCAGGATAAGCCATGGGGGCGAAGGGGGTGCGGAAAACTGGAATCGCCCGTCCGCCGAGGCGAGCTGATTTCGCCTTCCAGTGTGTCATGAACGCGGCTGCGTTATCGGCGACGAAGTCGTTCCGCCGGCGCCTCCGGGATAGGTTGCGCGAAACGAGACTCTGCCAAACAGACGGACATCGCCGTCGCGAACGGAGATCGTTGGAACCTAAATTTCCAGTTGTGCGGCGAGTTCGGTGCGAAGGATCGCCACCAGCTCCGGGTCCATGAACTGATAATCGTCGGGGATGCGAAGTGTGATCAGCGGTTTGCTGTCGAGCTCGCAGGAGAAGCGCTCGCGCAGCAGGTCCGCGTGCTTGCGCTCCATGTAGAAAATCAGGTCGACCTAGCCGAGGTGGCAGGCGGTGATCTTGATCCGTGCGCTGTCCGATGTGCCCGCACTGCGGGCCTCGTAGCGTGGGTGATTTTTAAACAGAACCTCTGCCGTGCGGCTGCGCCACTGCTTGCGCGAGCAGATGAAGAGGAGCTTGGTTTTAAAAAAGAAAAAGGCGGGGTTCGAAGACCCCGCCCTGCAGATCAGATGAGACCCAGCTTCATCTTCCCTTCTTCGGAAATCATGCTCTGGTTCCAGGGTGGCTCCCAGGTGATGCGGACGTCGGCGGCGGCGACGCCGGGGACGAGCAGCACCTTGGACTTGGCGTCCTCGGCGATGACCGGGCCCATCCCGCAGCCGGGCGCCGTGAGCGTCATGGCGACGTCCACCTTGTGACCGCCGTCGTCGGCCTTCGAGATGTCCATCGAGTAAACGAGGCCGAGGTCCACGATGTTGACCGGGATCTCGGGGTCGAAGACCTGGCGGAGCTGGCCCCACACGGCCTCGGGGTCGGGCGCTCCGTCAGCGAGCGTGGCAGCGTTGACCGTCTGGTCCTTCAGAGTCTCGCCGATGGCGTCGGCGTCCTTGCCGTCGAGGCGGTAGAGGCCGGTGTCGGTCTGGACCGTGTAGCTGCCGCCGAGGACCTGATGGATGAACACCGAGGTGCCGGCGGGAAGCGTGTGCTTGTCGCCCGAGGGGATTTGCGACGCATGGACGTCGCGGGAGAGGGTGCGTTGGCGGTTGTCGCTCATGATGGGAGGCAGGAGTTAACCACGAAAGACACGAATCACACGAAAAAGGAATTTCGTGTATTTGGTGTGTTTCGTGGTGACCATTCTCATTCCTTGAATTTCTGGCGGATGATCTCGGTGAGGGAGTCGTGGAGCTGTTCGTTTTCGATCTTGCCGAGGACCTCCTCGAAGAAACCGAAGACGAGGAGTTCCTGCGCCTGGGCGGGCTTGATGCCGCGGGCCTCGAGGTAGAACTCCTGCTCACGGTCGATCCGGGCGCTGGTGGCGCCGTGGGTGCAGCGGACGTCGTTGGCCTGGATCTCGAGGCCGGGCAGCGAGTGCGCCTCGGCGTCGTCGGAGAGCATCAGGTTGCGGTTCGACTGGTAGGCATCGGTCTTCTGCGCGTCGGGATCGACGACGATCAGGCCGGAGAAAATGGTCTTCGCCTGGTCGAGGAGCGCGTTTTTGTAGAGCAGGTTCGAGCCGGTGTTGGGCGCCTGGTGGATCTGCAGGGTGCGCTGGTCGAATTCCTGGGTGCCGTGGGCGACGGTGAGCGCGAGCATCTCCGAGTGCGCGCCGGGCGCCTGGAGCTGGGAAAAGCTCTCATGGCGCGCCTGGCGGGCACCGGCGTGGAGATTGAGCGAGAGCACCTTGGCGTCGCGGCGGGCGACGGTGGCGTTGAAATGAAACGAGAGTGATTCGCGACTCCAGTCCTTCATGGCGACGTAGGAGACCGCCGCGCCGTGGCCGGCGTAGAGGTCGTTGCCGCCGCAGGCGAAGCCGCCGGCCGCGGAATAGAAGAAATCGGCGACCGTGACCTTGGCGTTTTCCTCGGCGACGACCAGCGTGTGCGGGAAGACCGCCATGCCCTTGCCCTCGGCCTGGTGGAAAACGGCGAGCACGTCGGCGACCGCGACGCCCTTCGGCACGTGGACGAAGGCGCCGTCCTCAAGGAAGGCCTC
>JAUPWC010000631.1 GCA_030916665.1 Verrucomicrobiota bacterium | reverse complement strand
GTTGATCAACGCAAGGAGCTCGCCGCCGCCGGTGTGGATGCGTTGCAGGCCGGGCAGCATCTCGGTCCGGCCGGTCTCCTCGATGACTTCCATCAGGAGTTCGCTGTAACCGATGATCTGGTTGAGCGGAGTGCGCAGGGCGTGGCGGAGCTTGGAGAGTCCCTCGTGGTCGCGCGTCTTCAACGCCTTGAGCAGAGGCGTGAGGGTGAACGGATGGCCGGAGCCTCCCGCCGGACTGGGCGAGGGGTCGCTCATGCCTTGGGCGGAAATTTCTTCAGCAGCTCCTCGATCTTCAGGAGCAGGCGGTTGAGCTCGACCGGCTTGGTGTCGAAGTCGTCGCAGCCGGCCTCGAGGGCCTTCTGGCGGTCGCTCTCCATCGCATGGGCGGTGAGGGCGATGATCGGGATGCCCTTGGTGGCGGGGTCGGCCTTGACCTGGCGGGTGGCGTCCCAGCCGTCGAGCACGGGCAGGGACATGTCCATCAGGATGAGGTCGGGGGCCTCGCTCTTGGCCATGGCGACGCCGGCCCCGCCATCGACGGCGATGGCGAGGGTATAGCCGCGTTTCTCAAGACGGCGGGAGAGCATGTCGCGGTTCATTTCGTTGTCTTCGACCAGGAGAATCTTAGGCATGGTATGGACGGGTTAAAGGAAGGAAAGGGTCAGGAGGCGATCACGGGCGTCGCCTTTTTCAGGGCGGGCCTTACTTGGGCGAGCAAATCCTCTCTGCTGAACTTGCCTTTGGCGAGGATCGCCACGGTGCGGGGGGTAAGATAATTCCGCATGTCGGCGGTGAGGTCCATGGAGGTGATGATCACGACCGGGATTTTGCTCCACACGGGATTCTTGCCGACCACTTCGAGCAGTTCAAAGCCGTTCATGCCGGCCATCTGGAGGTCGAGGATGATCACCGCCGGGGCGGCCTGTTTGAGGATGCGCAGGGCGGCGTTGCCGTTGATGGCGGCGCGTGAACTGCAGCCCTCGGCGTCAAGGATGCGGGTGATGAGCGTGCGCGAATCGGCGTCGTCCTCGACCAGTAGCACAAAGGAAGGCGGCAGCGGGGCGAGCTGGGCGGCGATCTCGGCGGTGAGCTGGCGCGCGTCCACCGGTTTGAACAGCACGGCGGCGGCACCGAGCGACATGGCCATCTCCAGGCCGCTGGCGGCGCTGAGGATTATGACCGGAGTGTCGGCGAGCGCCGGTTTGTGCTGCAGCTTGGTGAGCACGGTCCAGCCGTCCATGCCTGGCATCATCAGATCGAGGATGATGAGATTGGGCAGCATCTGACCCGCCAAATCCAGTCCCTGTTGGCCCGACGCCGCCGTGAAAACCTCGTAACCGTTCTGATCGAGGATGTCGGTGATGACGGAGCGGATGTCCTTGTCGTCATCGACGACGAGGATCTTCGGCCGTTTTTCGTTGGGAAACGGCGAGCGGGTGAGGCGCGGGCTGCTCTGGTTGACGACCTTGGGCTTTTTCGCCGCGACGGTTGCGGGGAGCCTGATCGTGAAGGTCGAGCCGACGCCGGCAGTGCTGGTGACGGTGATGTCGCCGTTCATCATCTGCGCGAACTGCTTCGAGATGGCGAGGCCGAGACCGGTGCCGCCATACTTGCTGGCGGTGGAGGCGTCGGCCTGGCTGAAGGCCTGGAACAGACGCGAGAGCTGCTCGGGCGTCATGCCGATGCCGGTGTCCTTGACGGCATACTCGATGCCCTCGCCGTCGTCCACGCGGCGAACCTGGAGCGTGATCGTGCCCTTCTCGGTGAACTTGCTGGCGTTGCTCATCAGGTTGAGGAGCATCTGGCGCAGTTTCGTGGCGTCGGCGTGCATCGTGCCGATGTCGGGCGGGCAGTCGAGGGCGAGGGTGTTGCCCTTCTTGGCGATGAGCGGCTGGGCGGTGGCGATGACCTCGTTGACGATCTTGGTGATGTCGAAGTTTTCCAGGAAGAGTTCCATCTTGCCGGCCTCGATCTTGGAAATGTCGAGCACGTCGTTGATCAGACCGAGCAGATGGCGGGCGGCGTTGAGAACCTTGTCGAGGTCCTCGGCTGTGCGGGCGTTGCCCTCGTCCACGGCATCCTCGCGCAGCATCTCGCTGTAGCCGATGATGGCGTTGAGCGGCGTGCGCAGCTCGTGGCTCATCTTCGCGAGGAAGCTGCTCTTGGCCTTGCTGGCCTCCTCGGCGTCCTTGACGGCCTTGGCGAGGAGCTTGGTGCGGTCCTCGACGCGGGCCTCGAGCGTGCGGTTGGCCTCCTCCAGCTGGTCCTTGGCGCCCTCGGCGAGGGCGCGGGCGTGAACGATTTCGTCGGTCTTGGACTGGATGGTCCCGAGCATCGAGTTGAAGGACTCGATGAGTTCGCCGATCTCGCCGCTGGCCGTGCTCTCGACCCGCTGGCTGTAATCGTGGGTGCGCTCGACGGAGGTGGAGACCTGCGCGAGTTCTGTGATAGGTTGGGTGAACCGACCCCCGAGGCGGAAGGCTACGGTGATGGCCAGAAATGCGGCGGCGCCGAAGATGATGAGGGCCACACGGAGCAGGTTGCCGAAACGATCCTGATCGGCCTCGCTCAGTTCGGCCTTAAGGTAAAGCAGGCCGAGGGTCTTGTTACCTGAATCGATGGTGGTCCACGCCACGGAGCGATGGCTGTCGAACAGCCGGGTCACGCCCTTGGGTGGCGGCGGGATCAGTTCATGAGCACCGGTTTTGACGTAACGGGCGAGCAGTTTTCCGTCGGGCGTGAAGACTGCGGCGGCCGCGATCTGGGAATCGACACTCAGCGCGCCCATTGGCAGGTCCGTGGCCTCGGGATTCTGCTCCAGCAGCGGGACCAGGGAGCTGGTCACCATGAACTGGGTCTTTTCCAGACGTAACTGCATCTCCGCATTGAACTGCCGCGCGTCGTAAAGATACAGCCCCACCAGTGCGAGCGACAGCGTCACACCGCAGATCATCAAAATGAAAAGAGTCAGCTGCCAGCGGAACGAGAGGCTTTTCACGAGGAAGGTAAGGCGACCGTGCTAAGGCTGTGCATTATCCCGTAAAGTCAACGAGATAGCTCATTCGGCGCGGTGTGTTCGCGGTAAATCAGTTCCAAATCTTCCCCGGTGGGAATGAAAAAAATGCGACCGGCAAACCGGGAGGTTATTCCGGTCAACAAGCTGGGACGACCGGCCGCTGGCGCCGAATAGCGGGCTTCGACGCGAAGATCGGTCATTTTGACGCCAAGCACCGGGGAGTAGGGCTCTTTCAGCTCCAGGGTGTAGGCGCTGACGTGCGCGGTGCCTTTGTCCACTGAGAGGATCAGTTTAAGGTGTCCGAGCATTTTGTCGGGACCGAGTGACGTTTCGCGGAAACTACCGGCGAATTCCGCGTGCGTGTCGTCCTCGCGAACGAGAGTCAGGCTGCCGGGTTCGATGTCCGCACGCTCGAAGTTGGGCTGCATGCCGCCGGGCGTCGTGGCGCGGGCGCGGAGATATTTTTCGGTTTCGTCGGGGGTGGGCGCACGGCCTTCGGTTTCCAGCAGGGTCCATTGGGCGGACGGCGGGCGGGCGGGATTGAACCGCTCGGTCACGGCGCGTTCGTGGCGCGTGGTCGTGAGGGTGTAACCCCAGCCGGCGGGGACGCCCGTTTGAAATCCGTCCAAGGCCTTGCGCAGGTAGGCAGGTTGTTGCGCACCCGCGAGGTTGATCGCCAGCAGCACCGCGAGCCCCAAGACGAGGCGGCGGCACCGGTCAAAATTGGGGCGGAGGCACCCGGGAAATAAACCACTCAAACTTGCCATGAAACGTCAGCGTGCCGGCGCGATCGTTGAGATCAATCAGGATCACGGCGTTGGTGCGGCCACGGTCGGCCAGTTCGGCCAGCAGGTTGGCGGCGGTGGAATCGTCGGGCCGGCCGAAGGCGAGCAGATCACCGGTGACGGGCTTGCGATATTTCACCTCGACACCGCGGACCACGGCAAAGACCTGGCCAACGGTGGCGGCGTAACGGCGCCTCAGGCATTCCGCGCTGGCGGCCTCGGCCAGTGAGAACTGGGCAGCCGCGTGCATCGTGCCGAGGTGGTTGTGCAACAGTGGGGTGAAAGGCAACTCAAGCAGGTGCTCCGCATCCGGCGGGGCATCGCGCAGACCGAGGGCACGGCTGAAGGCGAGGTCGGTGGCTTTCACCGCCGCGACGATTCGCGCAGGCTGCGCTGATGGCAACGCAGATTGCTCCTAATAAATCCTCGCGACGCGCGTGGTCCTGACTGGAGGCACACCCCATGAATATCCAACGCTTCGGATTGCCAGTCATCATCGCAGCGAGCCTGCACGGCGCGCTTTTTCTCATCAGCAAGGAACCTGAGATCATCCGGGGTCCGGAGACGAAGCTGGTCTCGATCGATCTGCCGCCACGGCCCGAGGAATCGCTCACGATGGAGCCCGATGAGCCGGCGGAAAGTGAGCCAGGGCCGGTTTCCCAATGCCAGCTTGCTCCGCCCAGCCTCCCGGATGTTTTGCAGGATGGCACCAGCCGAGACGCGTTCACCGTGCCGGTCACACCTTACAGGCCGACGCCCGAACGCGTATCGAACTTGGCAAGGTTCACCGGATTCACTGATGGAACACTGGGAGGAGACGGGCTGGTCGGCCGGCCATCGATTCCCGGCGTGGACAAACTTGATCGTGTGCCCCGGGCTGTGGCGCAACCGGCACCGGTTTATCCCGATCTCATGCGGCGAGAGGGGGTCAACGGGACGGTCACCGTGGCCTTCATCGTGGACACCGAGGGGCGCGTGGTGAGCGCGCACGTGGCGCACTCGACGCACCGGGCATTTGAGGATTCCGCCGTGCGGGCGGTGTTGCGCTGGCGCTTTGAGCCCGGCACGCAGCACGGCCGGAAGGTGAGTTTCCGGATGGCTGTGCCGATCGAATTCAATGCCGCGCGG
>JAUPWC010000630.1 GCA_030916665.1 Verrucomicrobiota bacterium | reverse complement strand
GAGCCACACGGCCAGCCGCTTGTCCAAGGGCGTGTCGTTCGACTGAAGCAGGTTGTCGATTCCGTTCACCGTGATCGGCTGACCGTCGAGCTTGAACGCGAAGCCGTTGAGCGTGGAGGCCTGCCTGGTCTCGGCCTCGATGCGGGCGCGCGTGAGTTCCGGCTTGGTCATCGGCTGCTCGGCGGCGAGGAGCAGGAGCTTTTCGAGTTGGCGGACGGTGAGGTCGTTCAGCTCGTGGCGGCGGAGCAGCAGAGTCTTCGTCTCGGTGATCAGGGCGGGGTTGCCCATGAAGGCCGCGCTGGCCTTGCCGGCGGTCTCGGCCGCGGCGTCGTGCACCGCGCTGACATCGGTCGAAGCCGCCCACTGCGCCTCGCTCTCGACGTAATAGAGCGCCTGGTAAGAGGCGTTGACGAGCGAGAGGAAGCGGTCGGCCCGCTCCTGCGTGGGATGGGTGTCGGCGGCGAAGGCGGCGGTACCGGCGAACAACACCGCCATCGCGGCACCATGGAGCTTCGGGGAGTTAATCATGCCCGTGTCATAAGGGTCGCGAAGCCCCCGACAAGGCCAGAAAGACGAACGGAAGAATAGGCGTCCGAACGGCGCCGAATCACACCTTCGTCGGCGTCACGCGCTGGCCGTCCTTGATGCGGTCGCCGGGGTAGAGGATGACTTCGTCGCCCTCCTTGAGTCCATCGGTGATCTGGATCTCGCCGCCGCCGGATTTGCCGGTCTGCACCGGCACGAGCTCGGCCTTGCCGCCGCGGACGACGTAGGCGGCCCAGGCGTTGCCCTGGCGGAACAGGCCCGAGGCGGGCACTTTCAGCGCGCGGTCGCTTTCCCAGGTGATGACGCGAGCCTCGACGCGGAAATTGTCGCCGAGCGAGCGCCACGTCTCGCGCGGGCTGGTGATGTCCACGACGACGTTCACCCGCTGCTCCTCGACGCCGAGCGCGGAGTATTTGGTGAAAGCGGCGGGTTCGACGAGGCGCACGCGGCCCTCCAAGGCGGCCGGTCCGCCCCATTGTTCGAGGGACACGGGCGCGCCGGCGGCGATGGCGGCGCCGTCACGCGAGAGCATCTCGACCACGACCTCGAGGTCGGCCGGGTCGCCGATCTCCAGCAGCGGCGTGCCTTGGGCGACGGCGCGGGCGCTTTCCTGAAAGACGTGGAGGATGCGGCCGGTGGCGTTGGCGCGGACCTCGACCGGCGCCGAGGCGGAAGCACCGGCGAGTCCGGTGATCGCGAGCTCGGCCTCGACCTGTTTCAGCGCACCTTCCGCGGCGGCCACGTCGCGGGCGGCGGCGTTCTCGCGCATCTTGGCGCTTTCGAGTTCCTGGGGCGAAATCGTGCCGGCGTTAAACATCTGCTCGATGCGGCGAAGCTCGTTGCGGGCGAGTTCTTGGGAGGTGCGGCTCTTTTCCAGAAGCTGGCGCGTCGAGTCGCGGCGGGCCTCGGCCAGGGCGCGGTTGCGCTCATCGAGCGGGGAAGCGGGCAGGGGATCGATCACGGCGACAACCGTGACACCGGCCTCGACCTCGGCGCCGGGCTTGAAGGCGATGCGGCGGAGCTGTCCGCTCACGGGCGCGGCGACGACATAGCGTTGCTTGATGCGGGTCTTGCCCTCCTCGCTGACGGTCGCGCGCAGCGGGCCGGCGACGACCGGCGCGGTCTCGACCGGCACGGGCTGCGGCCGCAGGCCGAGGACGATGAGCGCGGCGAACACCGCGCCGAGCGCATAGGGAAGCCAGCGGAAGGGTTTGGGCTTGGAGGCGGTGGACATGAGAGGAAAAATCGTTCTCGTTCTCTTAATCTTTCTCTTAATCTCGGGTTTGGGAGGTTGGAAGCGGGGAGAACGATTAAGATTAAGAGAACGAGAACGATTGGGTTACTCCGGGGCCTTGAGGGCGCCGATGAGGTCGAGGTGCTTGAGTTTGCGGAGGACGACAAAGGCCGAGAGCGTCGAGGCGAGGGCCACGACGATCAGGGCAAAGGTGTAGGTGAAGGGCGTGAACACCAGCGGCAGGCGCACGGTCTCGGTGTTCACCGACTGGATGATGGCCGTCGAGATGCCGGTGCCGAGGAGCAGGCCGATCGGCACCGCGAGCAGGGCGAGGAGGGAGAGCTCGGTGACGATGACCGCGCCAACCTCGCGCTGCGTCATGCCCACGACGCGCAGCGTGGCCAGTTCCCGCGCGCGCTCGGCGAGGGAGATGCGGGCGTTGTTGTAGATGACGCCGAAGGCCACGATCACGGCCATGCTCAGGTAGAGCGTGGTGAGCATGCCCATCATCTGGGCGGTCGTCTGGCGGAAGCTCTGGCGCATGGACTCCTTCACCGAGATCCAGCTGATGCGCGGCACCTCCTTGATGGCACGCAAGAATTCCGCGCGCAGCGCCATGTCGATCGTGAAGCTGGCGCCGGTGATGATGTCGCCTTCGCCGAGGAAGCGGTTGATCGCGGCGCGGTCCATGTAGGCGGCGATGCCCGTGAAATCGTCGGCGAGGCCGATGAGCCGCACCGGCCGCACGGGACGTTTGCCCATGAGCGCCTCCAGCACGACCTCGTCGCCGATGCGCGCGCCGAGCACGTCGGCCAGTTTGGCGGAGACGATGAGGCCTTCGCCGGCCGGCGTGATCTCACGGCCGCCGTGGTCCACCGCGCGGCTGTGCAGGGAGCCGGCGTCGAGACTGCGCAGGCCGATCTGGCGGTCCTTGCCCTGGAAATGGATGCGCACGGCGGTCGAGCGCATCGGCTCGACGTGCATCACGCCGGGCAGGCGTTCCAGCTCGTGCAACGTGCGCACCGAGGCGGGTTCGCTGAAACCGAGGTTGAGGTCCTGCCGCTGCACGACGTCCCACTGCTGGTCGAGGATGTTGGCGATGCCGGCCTTGAGCGTGTTGGGCAGGATGAGCAGCGCG
>JAUPWC010000629.1 GCA_030916665.1 Verrucomicrobiota bacterium | reverse complement strand
GTGCGCGTGCTCACCCCGGCGCTGATCTTCGAGTCGGTCGTGCGGCGCGCGACCGTGAGCGACGCGGGCGATGTGCTGCTGCCGCCGTTGGCGGGATTTCTCCTCACGTCGGTTTCTCTGGCGGTCGCCTGGTATGTCGCCAAGGCGCTGGGCCTGACCATCGGGCACGGCCTGCGGACCTTTGCCCTGGCGGTGGGACTCACCAATTACGGCTACCTGCCGCTGCCGATCATGGACCAGGTGTTCGGGCCGGAAAGCCGCGCCTGGCTCTTCATGCACAACGCCGGCGTCGAGGCGGCGATCTGGACGACAGGCGTGCTCATCGTGACCGGCGAGTCGCCGCGCGCGGCGTGGCGCAAGCTCCTCAACATGCCGCTCCTGGCGCTCGGCGTGGCGCTGACGGTCAAGCTGACCGGACTCGGCGAACACATCCCCGAGGTCGTGTGGACTTTCATCCACGCGCTCGCGGTCTGCGCGGTGCCGCTCGGCCTGCTCATGACCGGGGCCAGCTTCGCGCCGCACCTCAACGATCCGAAGCAGCTCGTGAACCCGCGCGTGATCGGCACCGCCTGGTTGTTGCGGTTGGCGGTGTTGCCGTGGATTTTCCTGCTGGCGGCACGCTACGCGCCCGTGCCGGTGGAGCTGAAGCAGGTCCTGGTCGTGCAGGCGGCCATGCCGGCCGCGGTCATGTCCGTCATCGTGGCGCGCATCTACGGAGGTCAGCCGCTCGTGGCGGTGCAGATCATCCTCGGGACGACGGCGCTGGCGGTGTTCACGATCCCGTTCTGGATCAAGTTCGGCCTGTCCTTCGCCGGGCTGGTGCGGTGAGGCTGGAATGCGGAGGCGGTTGTAGCGGCGGTCTATGACCGCCGGGCATGGTGAACGGCGGTCATAGACCGCCGCTACAGAAGGACAGGGCGCACCGTCTTGGAACAACCCGCGGCATTCCACCGGCTGGCGGATTGACGGGCGGGGCGGGTTCGGGCTGACTGCCCGGCCAACCATCCGTCGCCATGGAATTTCTCGCTGACCCGCAAATCTGGATCTCCCTCCTCACGCTGACCGCGCTCGAGATCGTGCTCGGCATCGACAACGTGATCTTCATCTCAATCCTCGCCGGCAAGCTGCCGGCCGCGCAGCAGGACAAGGCCCGCAAGACCGGGCTGATGTTGGCGCTCATCACCCGCATCGCGCTGCTTTGCAGCATCAACTGGGTCATGGGCCTGACGAAGGTGCTCTTCACGATGCCGGTCATGGACGTGCCGGTCACGGGCAAGAGCCTGATCCTGCTCATCGGCGGCCTGTTCCTCATCGGCAAGAGCGTGATTGAGATCCACGAGAAGCTGGAGGGTGCCGACGGTCATGCGACAAGCGGTGGTAAGGTCGCCTCCTTCAACGCGGCGATCGTGCAGATCCTGCTCCTCGACATCGTGTTTTCGCTCGACTCGGTCATCACGGCGGTCGGCATGGCCAACCAGCTCTGGGTGATGATCACCGCGGTCACAATCGCCCTCGGCGTGATGCTGGCCTTCGCGGGCGCGATCAGCGACTTCGTGAACCGGCACCCGACGCTCAAGATGCTCGCGCTGAGCTTTTTGATCCTGATCGGTGTGATGCTCGTGGGCGAGTCGCTCGGCCACCACATCCCGAAGGGTTACATCTACTTCTCCATGGCCTTCGCCTTTGCGGTCGAGATGCTCAATCTGCGCCTGCGCAGCAAAGCCGCCAAGCCGATCGAGCTGCACCAGCCGTATCGGTGAGCGGGAAGGAAGGGCGCGACCGCTGGGCGTGCTGTTTATTATTCGCGGCGGGTCCAGCGATTCCGCTTTACCAAAACGGCGGCCAGAAGGGACGTGGGTGGCCAGCTGGCTGGCGCCACGCCTGCGGACGGAGTGGCGCGATCAAGGTCGTCGACCACCGACGCCGGCAGTTCACACCTTCGGCAGCTGGCCGTCGAGTTCGGCGGCGTGCGGGTGGTTGCGGTGGTCCTTGCGGCGGCCGTGGCGCTCGCGGAGCAGGGCGTCGAGCTTGTCCACCAGCAGGTCCACCGACTTGTAGGCGTCCTCGCTGTGCACGCTGGCGATGAGGTCGGGCCCGCTGATCTCGATGCGGCCCTTGGCGATGAACTGGTCCTTGCTGCCGCGCGTCTTGTCGAGCTCGAGGTCGAGGCGGATGCGTAGGATGTGGTCGTTGTGGCGGAGCAGGCGGGCAGCCTTCTCCATCGTGATTTTCTTCAGGGCCTCGGTGAGGTCGAGGTGGATGCCGCGGATGATGAATTTCGTTTCGTCGATGGGGGCGGTTTTGTCGTGGGGCATATGGAGACTATGACCCAAGTTGGGCGGAAACGCGTCATGGAATCGCCGGCGAAAATCCAAGTTGCAGGTTTCGGAATGTGAGCAATCAGGCGGGCTTGTGGCGGGGCGGGTCGTGCAGGGCGGGGTCTCCGCGCGACGCGCAGTCGCGGTCCTACTTCTTCTTGTTCAGCGCGGCGGTGAACCAGTCGTTGTTGAGCGACTGGGGGGCGGCGGGCTGACGAGGTGGTAGGGACGGACCGCCGGGCCGTCCGTGCGACGGCGCACCCAGCGGTCGCGCCCTGCCTTGGTCTCCCAGCGGCGCCTTCGGCCCGATCACGGGCTTGCTGCGCATCGAGAGGGCGATGCGCTTCCGCGCGAGGTCCACCTCGGTGACGGTGACCATCACCTTCTGCTGCGGCTTCACGACCTCGGCAGGGTCCTTCACGAAATTGTCCGCGAGCTGCGAGACATGCACGAGGCCGTCCTGGTGGACGCCGATGTCCACGAAGGCGCCGAAGGCCGTGACGTTCGTCACGATGCCGGGCAGCTTCATGCCGGGCTTGAGGTCTTCGGGCTTGTTCACGCCTTCCTGGAAACTGAAGGCCTCGAACTTTTGGCGCGGATCGCGGCCGGGCTTGGCGAGCTCGGCCATGATGTCCTTGAGCGTGGGCAGGCCGACGTCGGCGGTGACGTATTGCTCGAGCTTGATCTGCTTGCGCAGCTTCTCCTCGCGCATCAGTTCGGCGACACTCGTGCCGAGGTCGGCGGCCATTTTCTCCACGAGGGCATAGCGCTCGGGGTGCACGGCCGAGCCGTCGAGCGGGTGCGCGGCGTCGCGGATGCGGAGGAAGCCGGCGGCCTGCTCGAAGGCCTTGGGCCCGAGGCGCGGCACGTCGCGCAGCTCGGAACGGGTCTTGAACGCGCCCTGCTCGTTGCGGCGCGCGACAATGGCAGCGGCGGTCGTGGCGTTGAGGCCGGAGACGTAGCTGAGCAGCTGCTTCGAGGCGGTGTTCAGTTCGACGCCCACGCCGTTCACGGAGCTGACGACGGTGTCGTCGAGCGAACGCTTGAGCGCGGGCTGGTCCACGTCGTGCTGGTATTGGCCGACGCCGATGGACTTCGGGTCGAGTTTCACAAGCTCGGCCAGCGGGTCCATGAGGCGGCGGCCGATGGAGACGGCGCCGCGCACGGTGAGGTCGTGGTCGGGGAACTCCTCGCGGGCGACGTCGCTCGCGGAGTAGATGGACGCGCCGGACTCGTTGACCATGACGACCGGGATGTGCGGCGGCAGGCCGAGCGCGCGGACGAAGGACTCCGTCTCGCGGCCGGCGGTGCCGTTGCCGATGGCGACGGCCTCGACGTTGAAGAACTTCACGAAGCCGAGCAGCTTTTCCTTGGCCTCCTCGGCGTGGCGGTCGGGGAAGATGACGTCGTTGTGCAGGAGCTTGCCCTGGCGGTCGAGCAGCACGGTCTTGCAGCCGGTGCGGAAGCCGGGGTCGATGGCCATGACGGCCTTCTGGCCGAGCGGCGCGGAGAGGAGCAGCTCGCGGAGGTTGTCGGTGAAGACCTTGATCGCGGCTTCGTCGGCGCGCTTCTTCGACTCGATGCGCATCTCGGTCTCGATGGCGGGCCCGAGCAGGCGCTTGCAGGCGTCGGCGGTGGCGAGACGCACCTGTTCGCCGCAGGACGATTTGTTCTTCACGAACAGCGGTTCGACCTCGGCCAGCGCGGTCAGCTCGTCGGCGAGTGTGATCCGCATGATGAGGAACCCTTCCTTCTCGCCGCGGCGCATGGCGAGCACGCGGTGGGACGGGGCCTTGGCGAGCGGCTCGGACCAGTCGAAGTAGTCCTTGAACTTCGCGGCCTCCGGATCGGTGTCCTTGCCGTAGAGGACTTTCGAGGCGACGGTGGCCTGCGCGCGATAGATCACGCGCAGCTTCTCGCGGGCCGCGGCGTCGTCGCTGATGCGCTCGGCGAGGATGTCGCGGGCGCCGGCGAAGGCCTCCTCGGCGGTCTCGATCTTGCCCTTGGTGTCCTTGCCGTCGTCGAGCGTGAACTCCTTGCCCACATACGCCTGGGCGGCGGCGAGGGCGTCTGTAGTCGGGTTCTGCGCCCAGAGCAACTCGGCGAGCGGTTCGAGGCCCTTCTCCTTCGCGATGGTGGCGCGGGTGCGCTTCTTCGGGCGGTAGGGGAGATAGATGTCCTCGAGCTTCGTGAGCGTGTCGGCATTCGCCAGGGCGGTCTCGAGCGCGGGTGTGAGGAGGTTGCGCTCCTTGAGCGAGGCGGTGATGGCGGCGCGGCGCTCGTCCATCTGCGCCATCTGTTCGAGGCGGTCGCGGATGGCGGTGACCTGCACTTCGTCGAGTTCACCGGTGGCCTCCTTGCGGTAGCGCGAGATGAAGGGCACGGTCGCGCCCTCCTTCAGCAGCTGGGCGGTCGCGGCGACCTGATGGACCTTGAGCTTCAGCTCCTCGGCGAGGCGGATGACGTGTTCGGGGTTGGGCGAATCCATGAAACGGAAAAAGGGAAGCCGCCGAGTGCAATGTGTGCCGCGCGGCGTGCAACCGGGAAATTGCCACCATCGGGCAATTCCAAACGCCAAAGGTTGGGGCACCAAAGAAACCCCATGGAGCAATTTCGAAAATCGGTATCTTTGGCGTCGGGTGGAGCCTGCGCTCCGCGCGGGCTGGATTAAACGTTGGTGCCTGAAATCGCCGAGCCAACCCTTGAAAAGCGTAGGTACAATCTTTCGAAAAGCGTGATGCCCTCCCATGCACAACTAACCTAATAGGTTAGTTGTGCATGGTTGTCCGTTTGACCATGAGAAGCGCGTTGTTCTACTGCGCGCATGTCGAAAAAGCTGAGCTGGGGCATTCTCACCACGGGTTGGATCGCGCGGAAATTCGTCACCGACCTGCTCCAGTCGCAGACCGGCCGCTTTGTCGCCGTCGGCGCACGCAACCTGACCGACGCGCAGAAGTTCGCGGCCGACTTCGGTGGCGGCAACGCCCACGGCAGCTACGAGGCCCTGCTGGCCGACCCGTCGGTTGAGGCGGTCTATATCGGCACGCCGCACCCGTGGCACGCGGGGTGGGCGATCAAAGCCGCGCAGGCCGGCAAGCACATCCTCTGCGAGAAGCCGCTCACGCTCTCGCTGGCCGACACCGAGCGCGTGCTCGCCGCCGCGAAGCAGCACGACGTGCTGCTCATGGAAGCCTACATGTATCGCTTCCACCCGCAGACGCGGAAGATCGTGGAGCTCGTGCGCAGCAGGGCGATCGGCGAGGTGCGGCTCATCCGGGCTTCGTTTAACGTCCTGATGGGATTCAACCCCGAGCACCGCATGTTCAAGAAGTCGCTGGGCGGTGGCACGATTCTCGACCTCGGCTGTTACCCGGTGACTTACTCGCGGCACATCGCCGGAGCGGTGCATGGGAAGGATTTCGTGGAGCCGGTGGAATTCTCCGGGGCGGGCAACCTGCGCCCCGAGGTCGGCACTGATGACTTTGCGACGGCGGTGGCGAAATTTCCGGGTAACATCCTCGCGGAACTTTCGTGCGGTGGCACGGTGCTCAACGACAATTCCGTGCAGATCCACGGCAGCACCGGCTGGCTCGACGTGCCGCAGCCCTTCGTCCCCGGCCTGCTGGGCCAGGAGGAGAAGATCATTTTGCACCGGTGCGACGGGGCCTCCGAGGAAATCGTCATCCGCAGCCCGGGCGTGGGGCTCTACGCCTACGAGGCCGACGCCTTTGCCGAGGCCCTCTGGCGTGGCGCCCGCGAAGTCCCGCTGGCCACGCACGCCGACACGCTCGGCACGGCGCGGCTGCTGGACCGGTGGCTGGTGGATGTGGGTGTGCAGTATTGAGGGCGCGCGTCTTCCCTCCGCCACACCCCGTCGCTTCGCGCCTCCCCTCTCCAGAGGGGACCCAAACTGCCGTCTGCCGAGATCCCCTCCGGAGAGGGGTGCCCGCAGGGCGGGGTGTGTAAGGATGAACACTCCAGGTGAGGTTTGCGTATCGTTTTAGTTTAAGCCTCCGCTGAGCCGGTCGGTGCGGAGACCGACCCTCCAGCAGGCCAACCGCTCGTCGCAGCGGACTTGCCGGCAGCCGGTCGCTGACCACACTGCACTGCAAATGACATTCCGTTCCGCCCTCACCCTTACGGCGCTGGTTTCGGCGCTCACCCTCAACCTCGCGGCCTCTTCGGCCATCACGAAGGACGCCGTCATGGCCGAGCGCGTCGCCGCCGAGTCGGCCAAGG
>JAUPWC010000628.1 GCA_030916665.1 Verrucomicrobiota bacterium | reverse complement strand
CACCGCCACGCGCGCGTGCATGATCTCGCCCGCCAGCGCCTGACTGCCATCCGCCAGCACAACCAGCTCGGCGCCGGCTTCCGCATCGCCATGCGCGACCTCGAGCTGCGCGGCGCCGGCAACCTGCTCGGCGCGGAGCAGAGCGGCCACATTGTCGGCGTGGGCTTCGAGCTCTACTGCCAGTTGCTCCGCCAGAGCGTGGCGCGCCTGAAGGGCGAGAAGCAGGCCGCCCACGTCCGCGCCAACGTGAAGCTCGACTTCGTCTTCGTCGGCGAGGGCGGCGACGCCGGGACCCCTCGCGCCGAGGGCACCGGCAGTTTCAGCGCCTTGCGTCAGGCCGAACGCAGCGAGGGCGAGATCGACCGCATCCAGGCGCGGTTGCCGTCGTCCTACATCGCCGAGACCCGCCTGCGCATCGACTTCTACCGGCGACTGGCCCTGGCCGAGACCCCCAAGCAGGTGAAGGACCTCGAACAGGAGCTGCGCGACCGCTTCGGCCGCTTCGGCGAACCGGTCCGCGCCTTGCTGCTCGTCAGCGAAATCCGGGTGCGCGCGGAACAAAAAGGCATCCTGTCCGTCGAAACTGACGGCAACCGGTTGAAGTGCCTGCGCAATTCGGGCCGCCGCGATGATTTCATCCAGCTCAGCAGTCGCTTTCCCCGCTTGACCGCCCCCACCCCCCTTGCAAGGTTGAAAGAAGTAATCACCTTTCTGCACAATCTCCCCGCTAAATGATGAGTCTCCGTCGCTTCCGCATCTCGATCCTGACCCTCTCCGCCTGTGTTGTCGGTATCGCGCAAGCCCAGCAGTCAGACAGCCTCAACCTGCGCTACGCCAACGGCATAGTCGCGATTGCCGAGGACAAGATCATCACCGTTGACGACGTCCGCCGCGAGATCGGCCCGCTCATTCCCGAGGTCCAGAAACGCGCCAAGGACGAACGCGACTTCAACGAGCAGCTCGAAGCCATGCAGAACGAGGTCATCCAAAACCTCATCGATCGCGTGCTCATCGTGAAGGAATTCTACAAGGACGAGAAGCGCCGAGTCCCCGCCAGCTACATTGACAACCAGCTCGCCGAAACGATCATCACCCAGTTCGAAGGCGACCGCAGCAAGTATCTCGCCTACCTCCGCTCCCGCGGCATCTCGCAGAAGGAATACCGCCGAGAAATCGAGGAGGACATGATCTACAATTTCATGCGCCAGCAGCAGGCCAAGTCCGGCAGCACCGTCAGTCCTGTGCGTATCGAGGACTACTACAACGAGAACAAGGAGCGGTTTTATCAGGAAGACAGCGTCCACCTGCGCCTCATCCAGATCAACCGCGCCCCCGAAGACACCGACGACACCCTCCGCGCCAAGGCCGAGGCCGTCATCGTCGAGATGGATGTGGGCGCCAGCTTCCCCGACGTGGCCCGCAAATACAGCAGCGACCCGCGCAAGAGCCGCGGCGGCGACTGGGGCTGGCAGCGCCGCCCCGATCTGCGCAAGGAGTTCAGCGACGTGATCTTCGACCTCAAGAAGGGCGAGCGCAGCAAGCCGCTCATCACCGCCGAGGGCGCCTTCATTTTCTTCGCCGAGGACCGCAAGTTCGCCGGCAACCTACCGATCGACGAGGTCCGCCCCGACATCGAGCGGGCGCTCGTGCAGCAGGGTTCCCGCCGCGCCACCGAGCGCTGGCTGGAAAAACTCAGGCGCAACGCCTACGTGAAGCACTTCTGAGTGCCAGCCCGTGGGCCCGGGCGAAAGCACACGGCCCATGAGCAACCCAACCCCCGCCTACCCGTCGCCCCGCGTCCAGGACCTCGCCGTGGGCGAACGTCCGCAGGAGCGTCTCGAAAAACTCGGCCCCGGCGCCCTCAGCGACTCCGAACTGCTGGCCATGCTGCTGCGCAGCGGGCAAAAGGGCCAGAGCGTGCTGAGCATCAGCCGCCAGCTCGTCACCGACGCCGGATCACTGGCCGCGCTCACCCGTTGGCGCGAAGCGGACTACCGCAAGGTCAGGGGCATCGGCCGCGTGAAGGCGCTCCAGCTTATCACGGTTATGGAGATCGCCCGGCGCGTGGCCGCGGCCGATCACGGCGACACTCCGCTGCTCAACCGGCCGGAACTCGTGTTCGCCCACTTCCGCGCCCAGACCGCCGGCCTGAGCGTGGAGAAGTTCTGGGTGCTCTGCCTGAACCGCAAGAACCGGCTCATCCGCCAGGTCGAACTCACTTCCGGCACAGCCACCAGCAGTCTCGCCCACCCGCGCGAGGTGTTCCGTGAGGCGGTCCACCACGGCGCGACCTCGGTCATCTGCGTCCACAACCACCCCAGCGGCGACCCCGCCCCCAGTGCGGCCGACGTGCAGGTCACCCGCCAGTTGCGCGAGGCGGCCAAGGCCCTCGACATCGAGCTGCTCGACCATGTCATCATCGGCCAGCCCGGCGCAGACCCTCACGGTCGGGGCTTTTACAGCTTCCGCGAGGCCGGTGTGCTCTGACTGTAGAACGTCGTTCTGAATCCGGCCTGACGACATTCTGAAACCGGCAGTGACGCTGGTGATTTTAGAAGCGCCGTTGGTCAGGCGTTGGTGAGGCTCGGGGCCCACGCGGACCCATGAT
>JAUPWC010000627.1 GCA_030916665.1 Verrucomicrobiota bacterium | reverse complement strand
CGACCTTCTTGCCGGACGTGGTCGTGAGGATGGACTCGTAGCCGAGGTGGTATTTCACGTCACCGTCGCCGGCGACGGTGTCGGGGATGTAGTTTTCGGAGAACTGCTCGAAGAGCTGGTCGAACGACTTGCGCATCACGCTGCACAGGACGTTGAGGCGGCCGCGGTGGGCCATGCCCATGACGATCTCTTCGACGCCCACGCCCGGGCAGTGGTCGATCACGGCGTCAAGCGCGGCGATGATGGTCTCACCACCCTCGAGGGAGAAGCGCTTCTGGCCGACGTATTTTGTGTGGAGGAATTTCTCGAAGAGCTCGGCCTTGTGGACACGGCGCAGGATGCGGACCTTCTGCGGCTTGGTAAACTTCGGTTGGAGCTTGGTGGACTCGATGCGTTCCTGCAGCCAGCGGCGAGCGTCGGTGTCCTGGATGTGGGCGTATTCGACGCCGACGTGACCGCAGTAGGTCTTTTCAAGCGTGGCGACGATGTCGCGGAGCTTCATCTGGCCGCCGCCGAGGTAGGTGCCGGTGTCGAAAGAGGTGTCGAGGTCGGCGTCGCTCAGGTTGAACTGGCCGAGCTGGAGCTTGGGCTGCGGGGCGGGCGCGCCGCTGAGCGGGTCGAGGTGCGCCTGGGTGTGGCCGATGGCGCGGTAGGCGTTGATGAGGTAGTGGACGCTGGCCTGCTTGAGGCTGTCCACGATGCTGACGTTGCCGGCGGCCGGGGTGGCGGAGGGGGCGAGTTGGCCGCCGCCGAGCGAGAAGCCCTGGAAGAAGGCGCGCCACGTCGGATCGACCGAGTCGGGATTGTCGAGCCAGCGCTGGTGATACTCCTCAATGAGGGCGGCATTCGCGCTGGGGGAAACGGTAACGGAATTCATGGAAGGGAAAGAGGTGTCCCCGCTTGCACCCGCGAAGGCGGGCAGTAAACGGGGGAGGTGCATAAATGCATCACGCCGAAAACGAGACAAGTGGATTCCCGGGCGTATCCCGCCCGTCGGATCGGATTGGCGATGCTTTAAACCATTGGTTTAGATATCTTAATAGACTCGCCACTTGATGACCGAAGCCAAAATCAAAGCCGCGCTTATCCGTTTCAACGGCGCGATAAAGAGTTCTGATGGCCCGGCGCTTTCCGCCGCCCTGAACGAAATCGAGACGTTGCTGAACGCCCATCGCGCGGAATTGCATCCGCAGCTCCGGCATTTTCTCGAAGGCCGCAGCTACGCCAAGGCGCTGGCCTGGCTGGGCGCGGGCGACGAACTCGAGGCGCGCCCGTCTTCGCCCCCGGGCGGCTGCGGAGGTGGGCACGCATGACCCCTCCCGACAAAATCCCCACCGACGGCGGCCAATCGCTCGGCGCCAATCCTTTCGCGCACCTGAGCGGCGCGGGTCTGCCGGCCGGTTCGGTCCGGCCAATCGAGAATCCAAAATCCAAAATCGAGAGTCCGAAGAACCGCGGCCGTGTGGACATCAAGCGCACGACCGCCGGACGCGGCGGCAAGACCGTGACGCTCGTCACCGGCTTCGTGGGCATCGGCCTGCTGGAGAAGGAATCGCTCGCCAAAAAGATGCGCAACGCCTGCGGCTGCGGCGGCACCGTGAAGGACGGCGAACTCGAGATCCAGGGCGACCAGCGCGAGAAGATCGCCCGGATTCTCACCGAAGCCGGCTTCCGCCCGGTGTTCGCGGGCGGGTGAGACGCAGTCAGCTCACTGCAGCTCGCTCAGCGGGACGGTGTGCGTGAAGCGCGCGGCGCCCTGCTTGTCGGTGCAGGTGATGACGAGTTCACGGGCGTCCTTGGCGCCGCGGACTTCCACGGTTACGAAGTTCTGGTCGCCGACCAACGTGTCTTTCACGAGGAAGGGGTCGGTGGCCTTGGTGCTCTTTTCCACATCCCAGGAGCCGCTGGAGAAGGGCGAGGACGTGATCTCATAAACCCAAGGGCCGTCCTTCACGAGCTGGCGGCGGTAAAGGCCGGAGTGATGGACGTCGCCGGTGAGAAAGACCACGCCGGTGATCTCGTGCTGGCGGATGAACTCGAGCAGCTCCTCGCGTTCGCGGCGGTATTCCTGGTGCGACTCCGAGCCGGTGCGGACCTGCAGCATCTGGTTGCCGGTCGCGATGAAGAAGAACTTGAAATGCCGCAGCTCCTTCGCGGCGATCAGCGACTGTTTGAGCCACTCCAGCTGCTTGCGGCCATATTGGGACTTCTCGGGGTTCAGGTCCTGGCTGAGGGTGGCGGCGTCGCGGTGATAGTGGTTGTCCATCAGGAAAAACGCGGCGTCGTTCCAGTAGAACTTGGTGTGGACGCCGGGATTGTCGCGTTCGCCGTAGCTGTGGTTGCCCCAGTAAGCTTGGAAAATCTTCAGGGCCTCGTCCTTGTATTCGTAGGTCCAGTTGGAGTCGTTGGGGCCGTAGTCGTGGTCGTCCCAGGTGGCGTAGTGGTTCATCGAGGCGAGCAGCCTGCGCATCTCGGGGATGGCGCGGTCGTGCTGCGGACGATACCAGAGGCCGCTGAGCGAGTCGTAGTCGGGCTCGCGGTAATACCAGTTGTCGCCGAGCCAGACCATGAAGTCGGCGCCGCTCTGGCCCATGAGTTCGAAGGTGCGGGTGGTCTTGCCGTAGGGCGTGCCGGGACGGTCGTGGACCGCATCGTTGATGTAGGCGCAGGAACCGGTGATGAACTTGAAGTCGGGCGCGGGTGTGCGCCATTCCCACAGGGCCTGCGTCTTGAACGTGGTGGGGAAGGGGAAGTCCTGCTTCACGCCGTCGAGGCTGAGCGTGTATTCGTATTCGGCTCCCGGATCGAGCAGGCCGGGACGGAAGTGGAAGATCTGCCCGCCGGCCGGGGTGGGGGCGGGAGCGGGCTGCGCGATCGTGCGCTTGGTCTCCGGCTTGCCCGCGAGCCAGTAGTCCAAGCTCACCTGTTGGGCGTCCTTGGTTTCGAGCCACAGGAATACCTCGCGATGGGCCCGGTAACCGAGCATCGGGCCGGAAAGGATCGAGCCGGCGGCGAGTGCGGAGGAAGCCAGACTGAGGACGGAAAACAACAGGAAGGCGGAGAGGCGGAGCAGTTGCATGGCAGCACTGTGAGGGCCGCCGGTTTCATTGCAAACCGGGTGTGCAACGGGGGCGTCAAATGTTTGCACGGAAATCCCGGGAAATTGCATGGCCCGGGTTTGCAAACGGCACGCGGCTGGGGTTATATCGCTGTGCTTTCATGTCACCCCGTTTCCGGCCCACGCCCGCCCTGTCCTTGTGCCTGCTCCTGTCGCCCGCTGCCGCGCGGGCCCAGCCGGCCATGGAGACCTTCAAGAACGACATCCAGCCCATGCTGGAGACCTACTGCTACAGCTGCCACGGCGAAGGCGAGAGCGAGGGCGGCGTGACGCTCGACCAGTTCAAGGACGAGGCCTCGCTCAAGGACCACAAGCTCTGGCTGCGCGTGCTGAAGAACACCCGCTCGCGCATCATGCCCCCGGTGGACGAGGACTATCTGTCCAACGCGGAACTCGCGAAGTTTGCGACCTTCATCAAGCGCGACATCTTCGAACTCAATCCTGCCAAGCCCGACCCCGGCCGCGTGACGGTGCGCCGGCTCAACCGCGTGGATTACCGCAACACCGTGCGCGAGCTGATGGGCGTGGACTTCGACACGCAGAAGGAATTTCCCGCCGACGACACCGGCCATGGCTTCGACAACAACGGCGACGTGCTGACCATCTCGCCGATGCTGATGGAGAAATACCTCGACGCCGCCCAGGCCATCGTGAGCGGCACCGTGCCCACGCAACCATTGGTCGTGGCCGAGAAGCCGGTCGAAGGCCGTCAGTTCGTCACGCTGCGCATGGAGACTCCGGCCACGCTCATCGCCGACGCCACCACCTCCGCCCCCGCGCCGGCCGCCCCGACGGTGGCCTACGAGCGTCCCGCGCCTGCCATCCAGGGGCGTTCGCTGGTGCTTTCCTACTACACGCCGGTGACGGTCGAGGCCGTCCACAAGGTCGAGCACGCCGGCCGTTACCAGGTGGAACTCGACCTGAAGGCGCTTGAGCGCTACGTGGACGACCAGTTCGACTACAACCGTTGCCGCCTCGGGTTCAGCATCGACGGCGAGCAGGTGCTCGACGAGGAGTTTGTGCGCGAAGGCTACGAGAAGGCCTTCAAGTTCGCCTTCGACCGCGAATGGACGCCCGGCGAACACCGCCTGCTGGTGGAAATCCGTCCGGTCGGCCCGGACCGCGATCAGAAGCGCTCGCTCCGCCTGCGGCTCGATGCGGTGAACGTGCGCGGCCCCTTCGCTCCGCAGCACTGGGTGCAGCCGGCCAACTATGCGCGCTATTTCCCACGGCCGGTGCCGGCCAACGCCGCCGAGCGCGCGGTTTACCTGCGCGAGATTCTGGGCAGTTTCGCGACCCGGGCCTTCCGCCGCCCGGTTGACGTGGGCACCATCGAGAAACTCGCCAAGCTGGCCGAGCGCACCGCCGCCCAGGAAGACGGCACCTTCGAGGCCGGCGTCGCCCAGGCGATGGTCGCGGTGCTCGCCTCGCCGCGCTTCATCTTCCGCGAGGAGCACACGCTGCCGCTGGAGCCCGGGCAGACCCACCCGCTGGTGGACGAATGGGCGCTGGCGTCGCGGCTGTCGTATTTCCTGTGGTCCTCGATGCCGGACAACGAACTTTTCCGGCTCGCCGCCCAGGGCCGCCTGCGGGCGAATCTGAAATCCCAGGTGGGCCGCATGCTGGCCGACCCCAAGTCCCAGGAGTTCGTCCGTAACTTCACCGGCCAGTGGCTGCAGGCGCGCGACATCACCACGGTGGTGATCAACCCGCTGGACGTTTTTCTGCGCGAGAACCCGAACCCGGACTTCATGGCCGCGATGGAGCGGTTCCGCCAGATTGGCCGCATCCCCCCCGACCAGCGCACGCCCGAGCAGAAGGCCGAGTCCGAAAAGCTGCGCGAAGGGGTGGTTCCCGTCTTCCGGGCGCCGAAGCCGCAGCTCACCTGGAGCCTGCGCCAAGCCATGCAGCAGG
>JAUPWC010000626.1 GCA_030916665.1 Verrucomicrobiota bacterium | reverse complement strand
GCGGCACCTTCGCCCGACGAAATGGCCTTTCAGGTTCTGGGCGAATTCGGCCACCTTCACCTGACGGCCGCGCAATTCGCCCAGCTGGCCACGGTCCAACAGGCTTGGATCGGAATGCGCCGCGATTTGGCCGCATCGATGGCCCGGCACGAAAGGAGGCACAAAGGCGATGTCGCCGATCTGTCACTGATCGACCGCGCCCGGGACTCGGAGGTGCGCCGGATCGTCGGGGAAGAGACCTTCCGCATTTGGCTCGCGACCCGCGACGTGCACCACCGCGCATTTCAAAGCGACCCTCAGGTCCAGGGTCTCGATGAGAGAAGAATCGCGCAAATTTACGCGGCCATCCGCGAACACGACCTCGCCACAACCACGCTGCCATCCGCCGGGCCAAGCCGCGCTTTCTCCGACCAGAGTGCCGACCGCCACGTCCCTAGCGACACCCGGGCGCTTCAGGTGGCTGAAACCGAAGTGGTCTTGGGCAACCTCCTCGGTCGCGCACCCTTTGCCCGGATGCAAAGACAAGGCCTCTTCGGCCTGCCCGATCTCACCCTCCCCCCACACGATTCCTCCCTGCCGGCGCCAGCCCACCCGACCCCATCTTACTTACCGGGTTCTCAGAACCCGTGACGCCGCCCGCTTCTCCTTCAAGATGAAAAACAGCTCTGTCCTCCCCTTGGTTCTTTGGTTCGCCTCCTTTGCGACCTTTCTTCCCCTGCGGGCCGATTATCCGATCGCCTCCCACCGCCATTTGGCCGACCCGGGCAGTTTGGTTCACGAGGGTCGGGTCTACCTGTATTGTTCGAACGACAACGACAGTCCCCTGGGCGGCGGCTACGCGATGCAATCGATCGTCTGCGTTTCCAGTCGCGATCTGAAGAATTGGACGGACCACGGCGAAATTTTCCGCGTTCCGGTCAACGCTTCCTGGGCAACCTACTCGTGGGCTCCCGCCGTTATCGCGCGCAATGGCCATTTCTATCTGTATTTCGGCAATGGGGGCTCGGGTATTGGCGTCGCAACCAGTGCGAGCCCGACAGGTCCCTTTACGGCCGCAACCGGCGGCACTTTGATCAATGCCAGCACGCCGGGTGCATCCGGCCCCAACATGTGGCTGTTCGACCCGGCGGTCTTTCTCGATGATGATGGCCAGGCCTATCTCTATTTCGGGGGCAACGGAGACGCCAACGCCCGCGTGATCAAACTGAACAGCGACATGATCAGCGTCTCGGGCCCGGCTCTAGCCATGACCGTGCCGAATTTCTTTGAGGCTTCCTGGCTGCATAAACGGAACGGCGTCTACTATTTTTCCTATTCCACCAACCCGGCCAACGGCCTCCGCATCGACTACCTGACCAGCAGCAGTCCCACTTCTGGTTTCGTTTACCGGGGGATCGCGGCCGGTCAGCCGCCGAGCAACAATAACAACAACCACCATGCGATCTTCAGTTTGAACGGCAGCTGGTATCACGCCTATCACAACCGCTACGTCGCCACCCAAGCGGGCATCGCGACGACCTACCGGCGCAACCTCGGCCTGGAACGGCTGGAGCACAATGGAGACGGCACCCTCCAACCCATAACCTATGCCACGAACAGCCTGACCCAGTTGCTGAGTGTCGATCCGTTCACCCGCAATGAGGCCGAAGCTTTCAACGCCCAGAGCGGCATCGCCACAGGAACCTGCAGCGAAGGAGGTATGGCCATCACGGAAGTCACGAACGGGACCTGGATCAAGGTCGCCGGCGTGGATTTTGGCAGCACGGGCGCGGGGAAGTTCAACGTCCGGGTGGCCAGCGCCACAAGTGGGGGAATCATCGAGCTGCGCCTCGACAATCATTCAACCGGTCCCCTGATCGGCACCTGTTCCGTCGCGGGCACTGGCGGATGGCAAACCTGGACCACCGTTTCCTGCGCGATCACGGTTGCCACCGGCGTCCATGACCTGTTTCTTAAATTTACCGGCGGCAGCAGTCCGCTCATGAGTCTCAACTCGTGGCAATTTGATCCGAGCAGTTCATCGGGTCCGACCGCACCCAGCAGCCCGTCCACCGGCAGCAATACCCCCGCCGCTTCCGGTGGATCCTCCGGTGGGGGCGCGCCTAGCCTTTGGTTTATTTCAACCCTTTGCGCCATCAGTGGCCTGCGCATTCTCGTCCGTAAACGTCTGCGCTCGCTCCCCTGATCCCCATTGTTGCGCGGGGCAAAAATGCCGGGGCGGCCGAACCCACAAGGGCGGGGCGGAAAAATGGGGCAGGCTGCGGATCGTGATGTCTATTCGCCGAAGCCGGACGGGGTCAGGCCGCTAGATGCTACTTCCGCTCGGCTAGATTGGCAGTCGAAATTGATGCCCCGCCCGAACACTGGCCGCAGTCTTACGCAAACTCCGGCATCACCACCTATATCGCCTGGTTCCGCGACCGCCGATAGCGCCGCAAGTCGTCGTCCACGGTGATTGGCTTTGCTCGCGGCACGGCGACCTGACGCTCAAAAGCGTTTGTCGTAGTCCGCGTGAGAGCCGATCCACTCCCACACAAATTCCTCGCTAATGAACCGACCGATAGCCCGCTAGTGATCTCCCACCCGGGCCGACCAGTTCTGCTTTCCGATGGACTTGAAATGCAAAGAAGGATGGAAGGCGTCGTCCGCCCAAAGCCGGTAATTCTTGCATGCCACGGCTCGCACGCCGGCCGGCAGCGCGTGGTAGAGTTTTTGGCCGGCAGAAAGGGTCAGGTAGCATGAAAGGCGTCCGGTAGCGTGTGCTATCATGGACGCCCTATGCTCTACACCGGAATCGACTACCACAAGAGATACTCCGTGGTGTCCACCCAGGATGCCACCGGCACTCGCGTCTGCGAGGCCCGCATTGATGACAACGAGCCGGCGGCGTTCGCCGCCTACTTCCAAAATCTGCCCGAGCCCAGCCGCGTCGTGGTGGAAGCCTGCTGGAACTGGGGCTGGCTCTACGACGAGCTCGGCGAGATCGACCGCGTCGAGGACGTGGTGCTTGCACACCCATTCAAGACCCGTCTCATCGCCGACGCCCAGATCAAGACCGACAAGCTCGATGCCCGCGCTCTCGCCACGCTCCTGCGGGGTAACCTGCTGGCTACGGTGCATGCGCCCGATCCGGCGAACCGCTCCCGCAAGCACGTCATCCGCCAGCGGCTCTTCCTCGCCCGCGTGCGCACG
>JAUPWC010000625.1 GCA_030916665.1 Verrucomicrobiota bacterium | reverse complement strand
CTGACGCTCGCGTGGTCGAGGCCCCAGTCGGCCTGCACTTTCTTGAAGCGGAGATTGCCGTCGTTGCGGAACGCGAGGTTCACGTCGCGCTGCGGAGGCTGGGCCTTCATGAGGGCGATGTTCTCGCGCTGCGTCTCCATCTTCTTGGTCTGGTTGAGCAGGTCGGAGTCGATGAAGGGGCGCACCATGCCGTTGGTCACGTGCAGGTCCACCCAGCCGTCGTTGTCGAGGTCTTCGAAGCGGGCGGACCAGGTCCAGTCGGTGCTGCCAAGGCCGGACATCTTGGCGATCTCGCGGAAGCGGTCGGCGCCGGTGTTCAGGAACACGGCGTTTTTCATGTATTGGGGCGTGACGAGCGTGTCCATGTAGTCCACGAGCCCGCCCATGTCGCCCATCGCGACCTTGGACTTGAAGTGGGTGGTGCCGGCCATCTCGGCGACGAAGAGGTCGGCGAGGCCGTCGTTGTTGATGTCGGCGGAGTCCGAGCCCATCGAGAACCACGGGGTGTGCGCGAGCGCGGTGGCCAGCACGTCGGTGAAGGTGCCGTCGCCGTTGTTGCGGTAGAGCCGGTCCGGGGTGCTGAAATCGTTCGACACATGGAGGTCGGGCCAGCCGTCCTCGTTGAAGTCGAACCACGTGGCCGCGTGGCCGCGGCCGGGCTCGGCGCCGATCCCGGCGCGGGCGGAGACCTCCTCGAAGGTGCCGTCGCCGCGGTTGCGGTAGAGCCGGTCGCGCTCGCCGTCACCGCTGCGGTCCGCGTTATGGACATTGGTCACGATGAAGACGTCGAGGTGGCCGTCGCGGTCGTAGTCCTCAAAGGCGCCGATGACGCTGCCCGAAACGAGGTCGAGGCCGGCGGCCTTGGCGCGCTCGGTGAAACGGCCCCGGCCGTCGTTGAGATATAGCAGGTTCGGGGCGTCGAAGCGGCACACGTAGAGATCGAGGAAGCCGTCGCCGTTCACATCGGCCATGGTCACGCCGGTTTTCCAACCCGCGCCCTCCGCTGCGGCGGGACCCGCGACGCCGGCCTCGGCGGTGACGTCCACGAACTTGAACGGCGCGACCTGCCGGAAGAGCTGGTTGGGGCGCGTCTTGTTGGCGACGAATACATGGAGCGTGCCGTCGCCGTTGAGGTCACCCACGGCGAGGCCGCTGCCAATGGCGCCGCCTTGGAACTCGGTGTAGCGCGCGCCCCACATGGCGGGATCGTCGTAGGGGTTCTCGACGAGGAGGCCGGACTCTGCCGCGGGGATCGCGGTGAAACGCATGGCGGTGCCCGTGCCACTCTTCGGGGCGAAGGGCCGGGCGGTCGGGCCGGCGGGCAGTTGGGCGGAAAGCGTCGGAGCCAATAGGCCGACGACGGCCGCGAACAGCGCGGCGCGCAAGGGTAGCAACGGTGTGGTCATGTGGGTGGAAAAGGGGCCGCGAAGTTATAGCAGAGGCATTCTTCCGTAACTCCGCACATCTTGGCAAACTGTGTCGTGAGGCCGCGTTTCACCCCGCGGGCGCGGCGTTTCGTCCCAATCTTTCTGCGGCCGGCCGCCCCGGCGGGCGGCGCGAGAAGGCTTATTCCTTCCCGCCGGTGAGCTGCCGGGCCAGCACGCTGGGATCTCCGGTCGGCAGGCGGCAGACGAAGTTTTCGCAGACGTAGGCGGTCGGCTCCGACTCGGCCGGCAGCGCCCGGATGAACCCGATGTGTTCGTCCAGCCATGCACGGTTTGCGGCGTCAACCCGGAGGAGCACGCGACGCGGGAGGTGTCGCGTCCACACTTCCGCGAGCAGCCGGGCGGTGCGCGGGTCGTCGGCTTCTCCCTGGATGATGATCTGTTGCGCCGGGGCCGAGAGCCAGCCGAGGGCGGCAAGCATCGCGGGAGCGGAGAAGGGTGCGCGCTCGAGCTGCGGCGCGAAGGCCCGGGCCGCGTGCTCCGCCGTCTGCCGCCAGGTGTCGTCGTGCAGGATCGCCGCGAGTCGGGCGAGGTTGCGGAGGGAGACGGCATTGGCGGATGGCTCGGCGCCGTCGTCGCCGGCCTTCAGCCGCAGCGGCACGCCTGGATCGCCGGCGACGCTGTGGAAGTAGCCGCCGGCCTCGTCGCGGAACAGTGTGTCCTGCAGGTGCTGCAGCTCCATTGCCCAGGCCAGCCAGCGCACGTCGGCGTCGGCCTCGTGCAGATCGAGCAGGCCCTGGATGAGGAAGGCATAATCCTCCGGAAAGGCGCGCGGGTCGCTCACCCCGGCGCGGTGGCTGTGCGCCAGCCGGCCGGTCGCGGGATCGCGCAGGTGCTGCCGAAGAAAGGCGGCGGCGCGTGCGGCGGTGGCGGCATGGGCCGGCTCGCGCAGCGTCTGCGCGGCCCGGGCAAAGGCGGAGATCATGAGTCCGTTCCAGGAAGCGAGGATCTTGTCGTCGGTGGCAGGACGCGTGCGTTGGTCGCGGACCTCGCGCAGGCGGGCCATCGCGGCGGCGAGGCGGGTGCGCACCTGTTCTTCGCTGAGACCGAACCGCGCGGCGCATTCCGCCGGCGGGTGCGCGCGGTAAGGCACGTTCAAGCCGGCGAGGGCTTCCTCGCCCGCCGGTTCCGTGTTGCCCGCCGGTTCGATGCCGAAGGCGTAGGCCGCGAGCGTCGCTTCCTCGGGGCCGAGAGCCTTGGCGAATTCAGCGGCCGTCCACACGTAGAACGCGCCCTCGGCGTGGCCCGCGGGGGTGTCCGGCGTGGCACTGTCGGCATCCTCCGCCGTCAGGAAGGCACCGTCGGGTGCGGTCAGGCGGCGTTGCACGTAGGCGAGCGTGTCCTGCGCGGCGGTGCGCAGCGCGGGATCGCCCGTGAGCTGCCAGGCGGTGAGCAACACGCCGGTCAGTTGCGCCTGGTCGGCGAGCATCTTTTCGAAATGCGGCACGCGCCACCCGGCATCCACGGTGTAGCGATGAAAACCGCCGCCAAGCTGGTCGTGGATGCCGCCGGCGACGAGGGCCCGCAGGGTGTGCAGGGCCGGGCGCAGGGCGCGCTCGCGCATCGCGGCGTCCTTCGCCATCGCGGCCTCATCGAGCAGAAACTCGAGCACGGGGGCATTGGGAAACTTGGGGGCTGACTCGAAACCGCCGTGCCGGGCATCAAGGGCGGCCTCGGCCGCCGCCAGGCCGCGCGCCCGCAATGGCGCGATTGCGGGCAGCGAATCCGCGGGCAGCGAGCGCGTTTCCTCGACGAGGGCGGCGAAAATCCCCTCGGCCTGCGCGAGCACCGTGGCGCGGTCGTCCTCCCAGGCTTGGGCGAGGCGGGCGGCGAGGAGCTTGAGCCCGGGCCGGCCGGGGGCGCTTTCCGGCGGGAAATACGTGCCGCCGAAGACCGGCTTCAGGTCGGGGGTCAGCCACAGCGTCATCGGCCAGCCGCCGCCGCCCGTCGCGGCCTGCAGGTAGGTCATGTAGAGCCGGTCCACGTCGGGCCGCTCCTCGCGGTCCACCTTGATGCAGACGAAAGCGGCGTTCAGCACGGCGGCGACGGCGGGATCGGCAAACGACTCGCGCTCCATCACGTGGCACCAGTGGCAGGTGGAATAGCCGACGGAGAGGAAGATCAGCTTGTTCTCCGCGCGGGCGCGGGCAAAGGCCTCGGGCCCCCACGGATACCAGTCCACGGGATTGGTGGCGTGCTGCCGCAGGTAGGGGGAAGTTTCCCGGGCGAGCCGGTTGCCCGGCGCCGTGGCGTCTGCCGCCCGGCCGGTTCCGGCGAACAGGGCAAGGCAGAGCAGGAGGGTGAGGCGGGGTGTCATCGGTCAATCGTCAGCCGTTTCCGGGCCGTATGTTTCGGGGCAGTCGGGGCGCTCATGTTTGCGACGCTAGTAGGCTGATCATTTGATACAAGCCACGCAGGTCCGTGGACAGTTCACGCCATGGAGGCAAAGCCAAATCGCAAAGCCAATGATCGCGGCGTCGAGACCGCGCAAGCCTTGTCGAAGCCACTCAGTCTGGCTCAAAATCTTTTTCGAGGGCAGGCGCGTGATGGCCAAAAACAGTCGAGATTCCAACCAAGACCGCGAACTCGAGCACAGAACGGTCATAACGTTTCTAGGGACTTCCAATCATTCTTCAGGCACTTCGGTGTCTCTTTGACCGATCTGAAAATCGGTTCAGACTTTTTCGAAGTGACTGCCCGCGGTGAGCGGCACCCCGAACTTTCTGGAGCGAATCAGGGGGGGTATTCCGAGATATTTCCCTCGGGTGCGGACCAGTTGAGTCAAACCGCTGGAGCGAATGCGCACTCGCGGCGGTCATTCTGGCGCAGCGGATTCGCTCCATTCGCTTCAAAAATCCTCACCCCAACGGGCTCGTCCTTTGCCCCTAACGACCCACGGAAATAGCGAGCAGCCTTATTTCCATAGTTTAGCCATGATGGAAATAACCAGCCTGCTTGTTTCCACTCATGAAATCCAGCTCGGCAGGGAGCCCGTCCGGGCGGTGGGTCAAGACGCTGGAAGGCTACCGAGCCTTTCATCCCAGCCCGTTGCCACCGGAAATCGTCTGGACGCCCAAGCTGGTTCGGGCGCTCTCCCATGCGGATCGGTTGCTGGGCCGACTCGCAGGCGAGGGTCGGAGGCTGCCCAATCCGCACCTGCTGATTCGCCCGTTCGTGCAACGGGAGGCGGTTTATTCGAGTCGCATCGAAGGCACCCAGGCCACCCTTGGCGAACTGCTCGCGGCCGATGCTGGCGTCAGCCCCGAGCGCAGTCCCGAGGACCTGCGCGAAGTCGGCAACTACGTGACGGCCCTCAAGCACGGCCTCAAACGCCTCGAGTCGTTGCCGCTGTCTCTCCGGCTCGTTCGCGAACTGCACGAAAAACTGATGACCGGGGTGCGCGGCAACCACGCCACGCCTGGACAATTCCGCCGGACCCAGAACTGGATCGGTCGACCGGGTTGCACCCTGGCCGATGCCTCCTATGTGCCGCCACCGCCGGCCGACTTGCTGGACCACCTCGGCCGGTGGGAGGATTTTCTACACGACGAATCAGTGCCGCCACTGGTCCACTCTGCGCTGATGCACTACCAGTTCGAGGCCATCCACTCGTTCATAGACGGCAACGGACGCGTCGGACGTCTGCTCATCACCCTTTCACTGTGTGCGCGAGGTGTGTTGACCGAGCGCCTGCTTTACCTGTCAGCCTTCTTCGAGGCGACGCGAAACGACTACTACGACGGCCTGCGCGGCATCACCGAACGCGGCGACTGGGCTGGCTGGAGTATTTCTTCAACGGCGTCGCGCGGCAGTCGGAGGACGCCTTAAGCCGGGCCGAGCGCATCAACCAACAGTTGGCCGACTGGCGCGAGGCCTTTGCCGGCAGCGGGTCGAAGGTGCCGCTGCAGCTCATCGATCTCGTCGGCTCGAACCCCTTCCTCACGCCCCGCGAGACCGAGCGCCGCCTTGGGGTCGCCTACAACACCGTCATGCGCGCCATCACCGCACTGGAAGAAGGCGGCGTCCTGACCAAGGTCGGGGAAAGCAAGCGTGACCGCGTCTTCTGCGCCCGCGCCATTCTGGATATCCTCGAAGAGCCCGCGCGCCTCGTGCCGGAACCACCCGTCACGAAGCGCCGGGCCACCCAGGACTGATGGACTCCGAGCCACCGCCGCGTCAGCAGCGCTTGAGGGAGTTGCGACGAAAACTAACCGCGCTCGCGGCCGAGACCGCTCAGACCGAGGATGAAATCGCCGCATTGGAATCGGATGTGGGCCTTGAATTCGAGGCTCCACGCTCGACGCAGCCACCTCCACGCACGCCCGCAGAGAAAGTCGCGCTATTTCTCGACCTCTTCGGGACCCGCCGGTCCGTGTATCCGAAACGTTGGGAGAATGAAAAGACGGGCCGCAACGGTTATTCGCCAGCCTGTGACAACGAGTGGCGCGCCGGGCTATGCGAGAAACCACGGGTAAAGTGCAGCGATTGTCCGCATCAGAAATTTCCACCGCTCGATGAAAGGGCTATCGAGGCCCACCTGAGGGGCGCGCACACCCTCGGTGTTTACGCCATCGCCGTGGATGACACCTGTCGATTTTTGGCGGCAGATTTCGACGGCAGCGATTGGCGAGCCGATGTGTTGGCGTATCGCGAGGCGGCGGAGCGCATCGGGATCAAGGTTGCTGTCGAACGTTCGCGTTCCGGAAACGGCGCCCATGCCTGGATCTTCTTTGCGCAACCGGTGCCAGCCGCCTTGGCGCGCCGATTGGGCACGATTCTGGTGGCCAAGGCTGCTGCTCTTCGGCCTGCACTGTCGTTGGGAGCCTATGATCGTTTGTTCCCAAATCAAGATACCCTTCCCGCGGGCGGATTCGGAAACTTGATCGCTTTGCCGTTGGCCCGAGCTCCGCGTGAGAACGGAAATACACTCTTCTTGGACGCCGATTTGCAGCCCCTGAAGGACCAGTGGATGTATCTCGCGGGATTGCCTCGGTTGAGCCAGGACACTCTCGAACGGACGCTCGCCCGAATCGCGCCGGTCGCACCGCTTCCGTCATCAGTCCATGCAGAATCCGCGCAGCTATCAGGCGACGACTTCGTCCTGCAGGGCGACAACGCGATCTTGGACCTATCTCAGCCACGAATTCGCCCGGGGATGGTGTCGGGCGAAGTCACGGTTCGTCTGGACGCTCAAGTTCATCTCTCTCGCTCGCTACCGCCACCGGTCTTGGCGGCACTACGGCGGCTGGCGACTTTCCCGAATCCGATATTCCACGAGAAGCTGCGGCTCCGTTTTGCGACCTTCGACACACCACGCTTCTTGTTTGCTGGTGAATGGCACCCGGATCGACTGGTGCTGCCACGCGGAGTTTTCGACCGATGCTTGGGCGTGCTGGAGGCAGCCGGCGCAACGGTTGCTGTGCAGGACGGACGTGATGCAGGTGCCCGGATTGCTTGGAAATTCGAGGGAGAATTGCGCGCCAATCAAGCGACGGCTGTTGGCGCCATGCTTGCCAATGACCACGGCGTGCTATGCGCGCCACCGGGCTCTGGGAAAACCGTGATGGGATGCGCGATGATCGCCCGGGCCCGAACCTCGACATTGATTTTGGTGCATCGAGCCGTGCTCGTGGATCAATGGCGTGATACAGCCATCCGCTTTCTCGGCCTGAAGCGAAAGAACATAGGAATCTGGCGCGGTCAGGCTCCGCGAATCACGCATCGACTGGATGTAGCTATGCTCCCTTCCTGGCGCGGATGGAGAAGCCCGGTGCCGTGCTCGCAGGATACGGCATGGTTATCGTCGATGAGTGCCATCATGTGCCCGCAGCCTCCTTTGAGGCCATCATGAAGGCCAGTCCGAGCTGTCGCGTTTACGGCCTGACTGCCACGCCCAAACGAAAGGATCGGCTCGAAAAGCTCATGTTCGCCCAGTGTGGCCCGATTCGGCATACCCTGCATGAAGAGCCCGCGACCAGAGCACGCCTCGTGAAAGTCCGGGCGACGACCATCGCCCTACCGGCAGGCCCTGGTGAACGTTCACCGCTCCACGAACTATGGGACGCGCTCGTGCGTGACGAGGGGCGTTTAGATGTCATCACCACCGATCTCATGTCGTGTGTGGCTGACGGTCGATCCCCGCTGGTTTTGGCTGACCGCAAGAATTACCTTGAGCGGCTGGAGCAACGCTTCGCCAGCCAGGCGCCCGAAGTCACTCGGTTTCGTTTGGATGGCCTCGTGGGGAAGAAAGCCCGAAAGGATGTCCTGCAAAAGATCGACGGCCACTACAGCGAAAGCCATCCATTCGTGCTGTTCGCGACGGCGTCCTTGATGGGCGAGGGTTTTGCTCTCCCGCAACTGGACACGCTGGTGTTAGCGATGCCTCTCTCGTTCAAAGGAAGGTTGGTGCAATACGCCGGGCGGCTGCATCGCAGCCATGAAGCGAAGCGCGACGCGGTCATTTTCGACTACCTCGACGAGAACCACCCCATCACCCAAGCGATGTTTCGGCGCCGTCTGGCCGGCTACGGCGAAATGGGTTATCGGATCGAAATGCCCGGAAAGGTAACCCCGATGGGGTTCTAGGGGTGAACACGCAACCCCTAAGAATTTTGGCTGCCCGGCATGGATTCGAACCATGACTAGATGAGTCAAAGTCATCTGTGCTGCCATTACACCACCAGGCAAGGAGGGGCCAAGGAAGCTCCCGCTTTCAGAGGGGTCAAGGGTGGAAAATGTCGGTCTCTTGGTGCAGCCGCAGCAACGACTTATCGCATGGGCGTGGCTGTGATCCGCCCTCCTGACGGCTTTTGCGACGGCCTATAATCGGTCGAATCGCATGGCCGGCGAACGCTTTGGCCAAGTGCCGGCGGCTACCTCGTCATCCCCCTCGCGTTGTCCGGACATCGCGCCTAG
>JAUPWC010000624.1 GCA_030916665.1 Verrucomicrobiota bacterium | reverse complement strand
CTGTGATATAGCTGGAGGAGGCCATGTGGTGTAAGTGGGATGGGGGCGCCCGCCGCGCGGAAACCCCTGCTTGTCAACGTCGACGATTAAAAACGCGCATGCTTGTAATGCCTCTTTTCAGCGAGGTCGAGGGCTAACTTGCAAATGATTCGCTGGCTTCAAAATTTGTGGTCGGGGCTGGACAAGCCGCAGGGTTCGTCCGCCGCCGCTGAGGCCGGTGCCCGGGGCGAACAGGCCGCGGCAGATTTCCTGAAGGCGCGCCAGGGTTTCGCGATTCTCGCACGCAACTGGCGCAGTCCGCGCGACCAGCGCGACGAGATCGACCTGATCTGCCGCGACGGCGACGTGCTGGTGTTTGTCGAGGTGAAGGCCCGCGCCGCCGGCGCGCTGGTCAGCGGCTATCACGCGGTGGATGATCGCAAGAAACGTGCGCTGCGCCGCGCCGTGCAGGCCTACCTCGGCCAGCTCACGCCTCCTCCGCGCACATTCCGTTTCGACATTGTCGAGGTAGCGCTCAGCCCGCGGCTGCCGCCGCAGGTGATGCACTACGAAAATGCGCCGCTCTTTCCGAAGGGATACCATCTCGCCCGGCAGGGACCGGGCGGCGGCACCAACGGCGTGCAGTAGCCGGACGCGCGCCGCGCATTAGCGCGCGGCAACGTCCGCACCGTCTGTGTCACAACGGCATGGTGTCGGAATAAAACCTTGCGGGTGTCTTCCCACGGACAGACTTTTCCGGCATATCTATGTCAGACACCCGTCACCCGTTTTTGCACGGTCTGAGCAAGCACCGCGGCTCGCCCCCGACGGTCGTGGTCATCTTCGGCGCGTCCGGCGATCTCACGGCGCGCAAGCTGATCCCGGCCATCTACAATCTCGCCCACGACGGCCTGCTGCCGGCGGATTTCTACCTGATCGGCTTCGGCCGCAAACCGATTCCCGACGGGGAATTCCAGAAGATCGCCGCAAGCGCGATCAAGGAGTTCTCCCGGCGCGAGCCCACGGCCGACGTCTGGGGCCGGCTCGCGCCGCGCACGCTCTACGTGAGCGGCGGCTATGACGAGAAGGCGGCTTTCGACCGTCTCGGCGAGCGCATCGCCGGACTGGAAAAACAGATCAACCAGGAGCTGCAGACCCTGTTCTACATTTCGACGCCGCCCACGGTGTTCGCGCCGATCATCCGCAACCTCGGCGCCAGCGGACTCGCCTCGAAGTATCTCGGCCAGCGACACCAGTCGAAGGTGATCATCGAAAAACCCTTTGGCCGCGACCTCGCCAGCGCGCAGGCGCTCAACAAGGAGCTCACCGACGTTTTCGAGGAGCCGCAGGTATTCCGCATCGACCACTACCTTGGCAAGGAGACCGTGCAGGACCTGCTCGTGCAGCGTTTCGCCAACTCGATCTTCGAGCCGATCTGGAACCGCAATTTCATCGACCATGTGCAGATCACCGTGTCCGAGCAGGTGGGCGTCGAGGCCCGCGCCGGCTACTACGAGCAGAGCGGCGCGCTGCGCGACATGATCCAGAACCACACCATGCAGCTCCTCGCGCTCACCGCGATGGAGCCGCCCGTCTCGATGGACGCCGAATCCGTGCGCGACGAGAAGGTGAAGGTGCTCAAGGCCATCCAGGCGCTGCGGCTCGACGGCCCCGACCCCGATGTCGCCCGCGCGCAATACGGCGACGGTCTGATCGGCGGCAAGCCCGTGAAGGGCTATCTGCAGGAAAAGGACGTCGCCCCGGCCTCGTCCACCGAGACCTACGCCGCGCTCCGCCTGAGCATCAACAACTGGCGCTGGCAGGGCGTGCCGTTCTACCTGCGTTCGGGCAAGCACATGGCCCGCCGGGTTTCGGAGATCGCGGTGCGTTTCAAGCGCGCCCCCGGCAGCCTCTTCTCCGAGTCGGAGCGCTTCCAACTCGCGCCCAACACGCTGGCCTTCCAGATTCAGCCCGACGAGGGCATGAGCCTCATCCTCAACGCCAAGATTCCCGGCCTCGAGACGCGCACCCAGCCGGTGAAGATGAATTTCAAATACGCCACGACCTTCGGCTCGAACACGCCCGAGGCGTACGAGCGCCTCGTGCTCGACGCGATGATCGGCGACGGCACGCTTTTCATCCGCGGCGACGAAACCGAGCGCTCCTGGCAGCTGATCACGCCCATCCACGAACACTGGGCCGCGCAGGGCCGCAACGGTCTCGACTGCTACGCCTCCGGCTCGTGGGGTCCGAAGGCCGCCGAAGCCCTGCTTGCGACGAACGGCCACAGCTGGCGGGAGCCATGACCCATGCCTGAATTTTTCGACGCTCTTCCCGGCCAGGAGGTGCCCGTCGGTGGCATCGCGGCGGGTTTCAAAAAACTCTGGGCGGACACCCCCGCCAAGGACGGACGCGCCGTGCAGCTCAACCTCGTGCTACACCTGGGCCGGCGTTCCTCGGCGACCGACGCCGTGCTGCAGTTCCGTCACCTGCTGAGTTTCGCGCACCGTTACCCGGCGCGCGTGGTCGTGCTCTGCCCCGACTATGAGGAAGGCCGTCCGGTCGAGATGCGGGCGAAGATTTATGGCGAGTGCTTCTTCGGAAAATCGAAGAGCGACACCCGCTGCGTGGAGTTCGTTATCCTGCACTACACGATGGCCGCCCGCGCGCATCTGCAGGACCAGGTTTCGGTGTGCCTCTCGACGGATCTGCCGCTCTATTACTGGGCGCACGCCTTTGCCGAGAGCCGGAAGATCGCCGATTACGACACGCTGCTGACCCGCTCGCAGCGCGTGCTGTTCGACAGCGCCATCGTGCCGCCCGACGCGTTCACGTTTCCCTGGCCGAACCTCTCGGCCGTGCG
>JAUPWC010000623.1 GCA_030916665.1 Verrucomicrobiota bacterium | reverse complement strand
TTCTCAATCGAGCGGCCCTGCCGAAATCGCGGGGCGATTCCTACACCGGATTCGGTAGGCTCCGAGCATCGGGCGCAGCACGCCGATCCACAATCGTGGCGTCATGCGACCTGGAGAACAACGTCCTGCTTCTCCGGGCGCTCGCATTTTCGACCGCTGGGCATTGGGGCCGCTCGCCAAGCGGAGGTCCATCGGCCGCTGGCGCAGGACATTGTGAAAATCGGCTGCCTTAGCCACGGTGCCAAATATCCGCACGCAACAGGCCCCATTCGAATTCGCGACGACCTGTGAGTTGAAACCCCTGGCGCGTCAGCACTTCGTCCGGCACAGTCAGGTGGCGGGCCGGAAGTGCGACGACAAAATGGAAAAACGCATACATGAGTGCGTGGACAGCCTTTGCGCGCCATCTGGCTGGGCCTGCATGGGGGACAGCGAAGTCGGCCACGAGCCAGATTGCCCGCTCCGACGACGCGTTCGCCAGGTGGTTCACCACGGCGGTCAACGCTTCCGGAGGGAAACAATCCAGGAAGAAACAGGTGACGATGGCGTCGTATTTTTGCGCCGGTTGCCAGACCAGCGTGTCCGCACATTCCCATCGCACCCGGTCTTCCCAGGGTTGAGTCCTTTGCTGTGCCACCGCGATCATGGCCGGGCTCGCCTCGACACAGGTCAGCTTGGCCTGAGGAAATCGCTCCAAGAATGCGGCGGCGAATCGTCCGTGTCCTTCGCCCACACTCAAGACGTGTTTGCATCCGGCGAGCGCATGAAGCCATTGCGTTCGGACCTCCTGCAGTCGTGAACCTGCCGTGATAGCCTCAAGCCAGTCGTAATGAGGCGCCAGTCGGTTGAAGTTCATGCCAGGGACCAGAGCACGGTAGCAACAACGGCCCCGGCGATGTAGGCGACTACATCTAAAATATCGCCCGTAGCATGGGAGAACAGGTGCGGTCCGACAACTTCGGCCGCTATCGGCCAAACCGCCAAGTGCATCAAGACTTCGCGCCAGTCCGGGGGGGTGTCCGTGGTGCGAAGTCGGAGCCGGCGTTGCACCCACAGGATCAAGGGAAGTGCCGCCGGAATCAGCAAAAGGTCAGCAAAGTGATTGCGGAGAAACGGTCCTTTCAACGCGATCGGCACGCACCAGCGGTTCGCCGCGTATAACGCGCAAGCGATGAGACACACGGGGTCTCGCGCATATCCGTATTTTTTCAAAGCAACGCGCAAATCGCCAGGCCAAAGCCGAAGGCCAGGAGGATTTTGAAAATGGGGTTGAGGTAAACCGATGATGGGTCCGGTATCATAATAAGAAGTGGATGCTGAGTATTTGGCTGACGGACATTTGGCTGGAGGATGAATCACGGTTGCCCGACGGACGGGAAAGGCCATTTCTCCCGCCGCTGCTCTTCCTCGCGGTGTCGCATGCGGGCCGCAAGAATCTCGGCACGGCCGAGATAGCCGACAACGACACCGGGAGCCCCGCGCTCGACGACCGGCAGACGCCCAATATCTCGTTGCAGCATCTTGTTCATGGCGTCGTTAAGGGTTTCGTCGGTAAACGCCGTGAGCGGATTGGCCGTGCCCGCTTGCAACACCGTGAGCGTGCCTGATTCGGCCGCACGTTGCGCGCGGAGGAGATCACCCCGCGTAACGATGCCTACGAGTTGACCGTTCTCCGTGATCAAGGTCGCTTGCCTGCGCGCAAATGTTGAACCGGCTTCAGCGATCTTCTCGGCCAAAGCAGTCATCGAGGTGTCCGCAGTGACCACGGGTGGCTTGGGATCCATGACTTCGCCAACCCGTATGAGTTCGAAGATATCAACGGCATATTCGCGCGTAATGTGCTGTCCCCGACGCGCGAGTTTCTCGGTCAGAATCGAACGCCGGAGGAGCAACACTGTAACGCATAGCGCGGCTACACTCCCGACCAGCAATGCGGGCAAAGCGTTGAAATCATGCGTCAGTTCCAACAAGAAAATCATGCCGGTCAGCGGCGCGCGCATCGTTCCACCCATCATCGCGGCCATGCCCACCATAGCCCACAGTCCGGGATGGGCCGTGCCCGTGAGCGCACCCAGAAGCGCTCCTACCGCACCACCCACCATGAGGAGAGGCGCCAGCACGCCACCGGACGTGCCTGACCCCAAGGCGACGGCCCAGACAATGCCCTTCGCGAAAAACAATCCCACCAAAGCCGCGCCTAAAATTTCGCCCCGCAGCAACCCGTGAATGGTCTCGAAACCTACCCCAAGCACACGCGGATCCAATAGCCCACCCAGGCCGACGAACAATCCTCCCAGCGCAGGCCACCACATCCAGTGCAGCGGCAGTTTGGCAAATCCATCCTCACACGCATAAACGAGCGCTGTGAGCAAACCGGACACCAAACCGGCACAGATTCCCACGAGGAGGGCGAGGGCCAGCGCCTGGGGCTCCAGCATGGCGTGCGCGGGGACCGGGAAGATCGGAGGAACACCAAGGAGATACACCCGGACGATGGAAGCGATGATCGCAGCGGTGGCCACCGGGATGAAACTTCGCGGCTTCCACTCAAATAGTAAAAGCTCGACCGCCAGCAACACCGCGGCAATGGGCGTGGCAAAGACGGCCGCCATCCCGGCCGCCGCACCCGCCACCAAGAGGGTCTTTCTTTCCGCAGAGGAAAGATGAAAAAGCTGGGCGAAAATCGAGCCGAAGGCTCCGCCCGTCATGATGATCGGTCCCTCGGCACCGAACGGGCCACCCGTGCCAATTGAAAGTGCCGATGACAGGGGCTTCAGGATTGCGACCTTGGGATTGATCAGACTCCGCCCGAGAAGGATCGCTTCCAGCGCCTCGGGGATGCCATGGCCACGGATCTTTTCCGAACCGTAGCGCGCCATGAATCCGATGCCGAGGCCGCCGAGAACCGGCACGACCACGCCCCACCATCCAAAATGGTGATCGGTAAGCGTAACCGGTTCCGCAGACCAGCGCAGGAAAAATGCCGCGTTGGTAAAAACGGCGATCAGCCAGAGGAGCGCCGTGGCGACAAACGCGGCGATGACTCCAATCGGCAGGGCCAGCGCACACAACAAAAGCACGCGCCGGTCTGTGGTGAAGTCGGCGAGACCTCCGTGGCTCGTGGAGGTGACGCGGGTGGTTTTCGGAACGGCGGTTGTCATGCAAAAGAGACTTCGGGATTGCATCGCATTACGATATATTACAATATCTTTTTACCGTCGCTCGCGGACATGTCCCAAACTCGCATCACCAAATCTCACTACGAATCGCTGGCCGCCTTGCGGCACGCGTTGCGGCGGTTTCTGAATTTCAGCCAAGACGCCGCCCGTCAGTCCGGGCTGACCCCTCAGCAGCATCAGGCCCTGCTCGCCATCAAAGGCTTCCCTGGTCGCGACTTTGTATCGATCACCGAATTGGCCGAACGCCTACAATTGCGCCATCACAGCACGGTTGGTTTGGTTGACCGGCTGACGCGCGCGCGTCTCCTGCGCCGAACGCCGTCGGTGTCGGATCGGCGCCGGGTGGAACTGAGGCTAACGGCCCAAGGCGAGAAAGTCATCGAGAAGCTTTCCGCCACTCATCTCAACGAGCTGCGCCAGTTCGGACCGGAGCTGTATCGCTTGATTGGCTCCATCATTGAAGCTTAGCGCTCACCCCCTGCCGACCGGGGTCGGCGTATTTCCAACAAAAACCAACTCACGCTTCTATGACCAAAATCTACAACGACATCACGGAAACGATTGGAAACACGCCTCTCGTGCGGCTGAACCGCACGGCGGCTGCACACGGTGCCCAGGCGGAAATCCTCCTGAAACTCGAATTCTTTAATCCGCTTTCCAGCGTAAAAGACCGAATCGGGCTTGCCATGATCGATGAGGCATTGCGCGCAGGGAAAATAACCTCAAAGACCGTTCTCATCGAACCGACGAGCGGCAATACGGGTATTGCGCTGGCATTCGTTGCTGCGGCAAAAGGCATTAAGCTGATTCTCACGATGCCAGAAACAATGTCGGTGGAGCGTCGGAAGATTCTCAAAATCCTGGGCGCACGAGTGGTGCTGACGGAAGGCCCAAAGGGCGTCAAAGGCGCGATGGCCAAAGCGGAGGAGCTGGCGGCAAAGATCACCCATAGCCTTATTTTGCAGCAGTTCACCAATCCCGCCAATCCAGCGGTTCATAGGAAAACGACTGCCGAGGAAATCTGGCGTGATACCGACGGAAAGGTGGACATCGTTGTCTCTGGGATCGGAACGGGCGGCACCATTACTGGCGTCGGTGAGGTGCTGAAAGAGCGCAATCCTTCCTTGAAGATGATCGCGGTTGAACCCGATTCTTCGCCGGTTCTTTCAGGCGGCCAGCCCGGTCCGCACAAACTTCAGGGCCTCGGTGCCGGCTTTGTTCCCGCCGTGCTCAACACCAAGATCTACGACGAAGTGATTCGGGTGAAGGACACCGAGTCCGGCCCGGTCAGCAAGGAAGTCAACAAGCTCGACGGAATCCCGATCGGCATCTCGTCGGGCGCGGCCGTTTGGGCCGCGCTCCAGCTGGCGAAGCGACCGGAAAACAAAGGAAAACGAATTGTAGTCATCATTCCATCTAGCAGTGAGCGCTATCTTTCATCATGGCTATTTGCAGACGTCGCGGTCGAGAGCGACTCGGTGGATGATCTCTTTGCTTCATCATTGGCCTGACGGCGCCAAGCCTACCCGCGACGTATCGTTTTCGGCAGAACGACGGCCGCAAACGACCTGTAAAAAGTCGAGAGCGTCCAAGAAAGTGCCGAGTGGTTTCGGGCATGATAGATGAGGGTCGGTGCGCCATCGGCGGGCCGCCCTCGTCGTCTTGTCGGCACATCTTCTTCTCTCTGTGGGCAGCGCCTTTGCTACCTTGGCATTCTAGACCCGCGCGAGAAGCCCTGCCCGGTCGCCTATACCCTCGCTCGTCTGCACCTCGCCCGCGAGCTTTTCGATCATCGCGTCCTGAAACCCGATTCGCACGGTGGTGCATGGGAAAACCGAAGTCGGTCTTCTCGGTGCGCCACTCCACCGACGAGACCATGCGCTGATCATGGTGATCGAGGAAGCGAACGCCGCCGCCTTCGAAGGCCGGCGCTTGATTCAGGAATGCCTCGACCGCCTCCGGCGCCGAGTCGGTTCGATAGCCAGGCAGGAAAAGCCCCGCGCGGTTCTGTCGATAGATTTGATACCGGGCCACCGTCGCTACCGCGTCGGGGC
>JAUPWC010000622.1 GCA_030916665.1 Verrucomicrobiota bacterium | reverse complement strand
CTCATAGGCATAGTCATTCTGAAAGTCATACTGCTTCGTCGTGGTGAAGTCCGAGAAGGAGCTGCGATTGAAAATGTTGCTCGGTGTCGGCGCCGGTGTGGCCGTAAAGGTCGGCGCCCCACCCCAATATTGGGTCGGATCGAATACGCCGGTGAACGGATTGATGTAGGCCGCAGTGAGCACCGGCTGGCCGTTCACGTTGGCCGGGTTGTTCGAATACTGAATCGCGTCATGCCCGTCATTCAGGAGGTGGCCGGCAACACGGACACTGAGGCGATCGCTAATGCGACCGGAATAGAGAAACTGGTAGTGCTCGCCGTGTTCGTTGCGGGGATTGTTGTCATCCGCGTAGACCTTCCGATCCCCGGTAATGCCCGGCCAGAGCTTGGTCGTGACATTGGTCGGACTGGCCAGCGGAGAAATCGGCACACCGCCAACAAACGTGCGTTTGGTCTTCTGGAAAATTCCCTGCAGCGTCAGCGTCTGGGTCCGTCCCCAACGGAAAGTGGCGCTCGGCATGAAATTATAGGAGCGGTTGGGATTGTCGTAGTATCCGCGATCCCGGATGGCGGCGCCCACCAACCGAATGGCGACGTTCTTGTTCACCTGGCGATTGATATCCAACATCACCTTGTTGGCATCATACTGGCCAACTTGCATGATCACCTCGCCGCGATCGGCAAACTCGGCCTTCTTGCTGACGTAGTTGACCGTGCCACCCGGCTGACCTGACGGGTTCAAGATCGCGTTGGGTCCCTTGACGATTTCAACGCTGTGAATCAGGTAGGGTTCGAGATGGTTGTAGGGGCCGGTGCGGGCGAAGCCGTCCATGATCTGCCCGTCGGTCTGGAAGCCGCGCACCGCCATGCGGTCGCCGCCCACCGGCTGCGTCGACTCCGCGATACCCGGGACGAACTTGAGCGCATCGAGGACTTTACCCGGGCCCGTGTCGCGCAGGAACTCCGGCGTGAGGACGCTCACCGTGGAGGAGGAGCTGAACAAATTCGTGCGCACGCGGGCGGCGGAAGTCGCCTCATCCGCCTGATACCGCGAAATCGTGTCGGCACCAACAGTGAATGCTGGCAGCGTGACCTCCATTTCAGCCTGGGGCGAAGCGGTGGCCGGTTTCTCAGGCGCCTTTTGGGCGAAAACAGCGAGCGGGAAGCACGCGAATAGCAGACGCAAGGGAACGAAACGACGGGAGGATAGGTTCATAGGGGTAGTGGGGGTTATCGAACTGACTCCAAGCGAATGCGGCCGGCCACTCCCGATGGCAAATCAGTCAATGGTATTATCGAAAACTAAAACGATGATCCGGGCCGGGCCTCGGCTGCGGCGCGCCCATTTCTCTGCTGTCGCCGCGTGAAGGCGCCCACCAATCCACGCTGCTTCGGCGGCCGGCACGGAAAATCCCCTCCCGACGCCGGGTCGGCCAACGCCTCCGCCCGCGCCCGACCCTGGTTTGATCAAGCGACCGGGCTAGCGCACATGCGGCCTGAATCCGCCCTCGTAATAGGGCGACGTGTGTGATCCCGGATGCACGATCGCATTGATCTCCTTCAATTCCTCGTCGGAAAAGCGAATCGCCAAGGCGGTCAGGTAATCGTCGAACTGATCTCGCGTGCGTGGCCCCACCAGCACCGTGCTGACTCCTGGCTGCTGGAGGACCCAGGCCAACGCAAACCGGGAAAGCGTCAACCCTTTGGCGACGGCGAGCGGCTTGAGCGCAGTGATCCGGGCCAGCGACGCCTCCGTCCAGCGGCTCGCGGTGATGGGATTCGTCGCCATCGCGGCAAATCGTGTTCCAGGCGGGATCTCCTGCACGTTGGAATACTTCCCGGTCAACAAGCCCCCGGCCAGCGGGCTCCAAGGCATCAGCGCGACGCCGAATGTCTGGCAGGCGGGAACCAACTCACGCTCAATTCGCCGGTCGAGCAGGTTATACGGCGGTTGTTCGCAAGCGATCCGGGTGAGGCGTTTTGCCTCGCCGCACCACAGGGCTTCGACCACCTCCCAGGCTCCGAAGTTGCTGGTACCAACATACCGCACTTTGCCGGACCGCACCAGATCATCCATGGCCCCGAGCGATTCCTCAATGGGGGTCGTGGGATCCGGACGGTGCAGCTGGTACAGATCGAGATAGTCAGTCTGCAATCGGCGGAGGCTCGCCTCGCACTGTTGGATGATGTGCCGCCGGGAACTCCCGCGCATGTTCGGATCACCCGGCTGCACCATGCCGTTTACCTTGGTGCAGAGGATGACCTGGGCACGCCGCCCATTCCGGCGCAGGGCCTCGCCGACAAACTCCTCGCTGCGGCCGCCTTGATAGACATTGGCCGTGTCCAGAACGTTGATGCCGTGGTCGAGCGCCCGAGCCATGATCGCGCAGGTGTCGGCTTGGTTCGTTTCTCCGCCAAACATCATGCAACCGAGTGCCAAGGGGGAAACTTGCAGACCAGTTCGGCCGAAGGGGCGGTATTCCATCGCGCGCAGCGTCCCCGCGGTCGCCCTGCCGTGGCAATGGCAATCGTCTGCATCCGCCAGCTCCCAACTTTTCAATAACAACTTCCCGGCGATTGCCACCTCCCGGATGCGCGCTAGCACCGCGCCCATGTCGCCTAACCCCCCGTTGCGCCCCGTGCCGCTGGCCTTGCAGCTTTGGTCGGTCAAGGACTCCGTGGCCAAAGACTTCGCCGCCACCGCCGCCAAAGTGGCCGCGCTCGGATTCAAGGGCGTCGAGCTCGCGGGCTACGGCGGATTGGACGCACGCGGAGCCAAAGCCGCCCTGGATGCATCCGGCCTTCGCGTGGCGGGCATGCACATCAACCCGGCCAAACTCGGCGAAATCAATCAAATCATCGACGACGCGCTGACCTTGGGCTCGAAACATGTGACCTGCGCCTTCTGGCCCCGCACGCACTATGTATCCGCTGCAGCCTGCGAACGCATCGGCCTGCGCTTGGCAGAATTCGGCGCCAATCTCCGGGCGGTCGGACTGCAGTTCAGTTTCCATAATCATGATGCGGAACTGGCGGTGCACGATGGTCGGTCGGTTCTGAGCTGGATTCTCGGCGCCGCGCCCCCTCGCCTGCTGGCGATGGAGCCCGACGTCTATTGGCTCCACCATGCCGGCTACGATCCCGCCCGCTTTCTCCTGGAGCAGGGTGCCCGATGCCCGCTCATTCACCTGCGCGATGAGGCCGAGATCGGGGCTGGTCCCGTCGATTACCCCAAGGTGTTTGCCGCGATCGATGCCGTGGCTGCAGCCGAATGGCTGATCCTGGAGCAGGACCGCTTCAACTATGAGCCGTTCGAGTCGTTACGCCGCGGCGTGGACCGATTGGCCCAGTGGGGTCGCGCCTGATTGCGAAGGTCGGCGCCGTTGTCCGGTGGCGATCGGTTTGGTTGGCCAGCGCCCCACCCTAGCCCGGATAGAGTCGGCCCGACAGGGTGAACCTTTCACACCAGCAGGTGTGAAAGGTTCGGGCTAGCGGCCAAGGCTCACCACAAACATCAACAAGAGTACCACGCTCACCGCGGCGCCGATTGAACCGAGCACGCCGGCCCAGTCCTCGCGGTTCCACCGACGGAATTCCCAATTCGAATTTGGAAACATCTTCAGGTGATTGAAGCGGTTCGGATCCGCCCGGGTGAGCTCCATCGCCTGTTCATCCTCCTCCGGTGAGTGCCCGAGCACCGGAGTGCGCATTTTGCCATAAAACTGGTCCAGCAGCTCCTTGGCCTCGGGCCTCGTCAGGTAGGCGACCAGCATGAGAATCAGGAAGGGCGGGATGATGCGAAAAACGAAGGTCAGTGTTTCGTTCAGCGAATACGAATTGCGCCCCAGGTCCCAGCCGAGGCGGTTTAACACCACCAGTTCGACTTTCAGATACCCTCGCCCGGAAACCTTACCTTCAGAGACAGAAAGCCCATCGCTCCAGAAAACCGACTTCTTGGGCAACAGGACGCTCTTCTCATACTTTTCCCCGGCGCGCAGCATGGCGGGCCGTTCGCCCTTCGCCTGACCGCTGGCCTTGGCCTTATCCCACGAGGCAATCGCGCGATCACGTTCACTGACATCCATGGCCCGGGCCGTATAGGTCCGGGTGACGGTCAGGGCCTGCGTGGTCTTGCTCAGGTACGCCGAATCGCGGATTCCCGGCAGCAACGGCAGGCCGAAAGGCAGAACGACCGTGGCGACAAACATGAAAACCATCGAGGCCCAGGCACCCGCGCGGTTGGACCGACGCCAGAGCATCCCCATCCAAAAGGCCGCCGCGAGGATACTATTGAACATCATCGTCATCTTGAAGAGCTCGAACAGCCCCTTGGATTGCGCGGCGACGTAAACGGAAACCAACATGTACACGGCGCTGAAAATCCTGCCGACCCAAACATAGTGATCTTCGGAACACCGCGGCCGAAACGGG
>JAUPWC010000621.1 GCA_030916665.1 Verrucomicrobiota bacterium | reverse complement strand
GATCCGGCCTGGGGGGCTAACGACCAGCGGCAACTCGACGCCTTGCGACAGCTGCCGATGGAGAACCGCTTCGCCACGACCCCCGTGGGCTGGCTCATGATTCCGACGGGCGGGACCGGCGGACAGCTGAAATTCGCGCGGCACGACGAGCAGACGATCACGGCGGCGGTGCGCGGTTTCACCAAGCACTTCGGGCTGAGTCAGGTGAACGCGGCCGGCGTGCTGCCGTTGCACCATGTGAGCGGACTCATGGCCTGGTTGCGTTGCGCGCTGACGGGCGGCGACTACGTGCCGCTGGGGTGGAAGCAGATCGAAAACGGCGAGCTGCCGGCCTTGCCCGCGCGGCCGGACGGCTGGGTGATTTCGCTCGTGCCGACGCAGCTGGAGCGCTTGTTGCGCAGTCCGGCGGCGGTGGCGTGGCTGAAGGATTTTCGGATCATTTTCCTCGGGGGAGCGCCGGCGGCGGCGGTGTTGCTGGATCGCGCGGCGGCACTGGGACTGCGGCTGTCGCCGGGTTATGGCATGACCGAAACGGCGGCGATGGTCACGGCGTTGCGGCCGGACGAGTTTTTGGCCGGCGCCCGCAGCAGCGGAAGTCCGCTGCCGCATGCACGGGTAAGGCTGTTGACGGACGGACTGGTTTCGATCGGCGGCGAGTCGTTGTTTCGCGGCTACTACCCGGATTGGCGCGAGCCGGGCGACTTCATCACCGCGGACCTCGGGCGACTCGATGGCCAGGGGGAGCTGCACCTTCTCGGCCGCAGCGATGCGGTGATCATCACCGGCGGGGAAAAGGTGAACCCGGCCGAGGTGGAGGCCGCGTTGCGCGACACGGGAGAATTTTCCGAAGTGGTCGTGGCCGGTGTGCCCGACCCGGACTGGGGGCAGGTCGTCGTGGCGGCGTATCCCGCGGCACAACGGCCGGATTTGGCGAAAGTGGAGCAGGGAATTCAAAGCCGGCTGGCGGCGTGGAAGCGGCCGAAGCGTTACGTGGCCGTCGAGAACTGGCCGTTGACCGCCGTCGGCAAGGTCAACCGGGCGGAGGTGGTGCGGTTGGTCAGCCAAACAAGATGACGCTCGTTAACGCGCACTTTGCTTCTTCGCTGCTTCGTGTTTTCCTTTCTTCGTGAACAAGACCGAGATCGCCGCTATCCTCACCGAGATCGCCACGCTACTGGAGCTGAAGGGCGAAAATCCGTTCAAGACGCGCGCCTACCAGTCCGGGGCGCGTCTGCTCGAGGACATGGCGGAGGACGAGATCGCGCGGCGGGTGGAGGCCGGCACGCTGGAGGAGGTCAAGGGCTTCGGCGAGGCGCTGGCGCAGAAGATCTCGGAGCTGCACCGGACGGGTAAGCTGGAATTTTATGAGAAACTGAAGGCCACGGTCCCGGCGGGCGTGGTGGACATGCTTTCCATCCCCGGGCTCGGAGCGAAGAAGATCCGCGCTTTGCAGGAGAAGCTGGACGTGGATTCCGTCGAGAAGCTCAAGGCGGCCTGCGAGGTGGGGCAGGTGGCTGCGCTGGAGGGCTTCGGTGACAAGTCGCAGGAGAAAATTTTGTCGGGCATCCGGAACCGCGAGGCCTATGGGCGCCGGCATCTCTGGCTGGAGGCGCACGAGGCGGGCGCGCCCATCCTGGCGGGCTTGCGGGCCTTGGCGGCGGTGCAACAGGCGGAGTCCTGCGGCAGTTTGCGGCGGCGCATGGAGACGGTCGGTGACCTGGATTTTCTCGTGGCCACGACCGAGCCGGCGCCCGTGGTGGAGTGGTTCGTCAGCCAGCCGCAGGTGAAGGAAATCACCGCGAAGGGTGACTTGAAGGCCAGTGTGCGACTGGAGACCGGTTTGCAGGCCGACTTGCGGCTCGTGCCGCCGGAGCAGTTCGTGTTCACGCTGCACCACCTGACCGGCTCGAAGGACCACAACGTCCAGATGCGGCAGCGCGCGCTGGAGCGCGGGTTGAGCATGAGCGAGTGGGGCCTGTTTCCGGCGGAGGAGAAACACGGCTCGACGGCCGAGGCGAAGAAAGCCGGCGCCACCGGCCCCACGGGCCTCGCGGCCAAGACCGAGGCCGAACTGTTCAAGCACCTGGGGCTCGCGTTCATCCCGCCCGAACTGCGCGAAGGCCGCGGCGAGATCGAGGCGGCGCAGCAGGGCAAGCTCCCGGAACTCGTCACCGAGGCCGACATCCGCGGTGTGTTTCACAACCACACGACCGCCTCCGACGGCCACAACACGCTGGAGGAGATGACCGCCGCCGCCGAGGCGCTGGGGTTGGAATACCTCGGCATCGCCGATCATTCAAAATCGAGTTTTCAGGCGCGCGGTCTCGACGAGGCGCGTCTGGAGCAGCAGATCGCCGAGATCAGGCGCTTGAACGAATCGAAGAAATTCAAGACCTGGGTCTTCAGCGGCAGCGAGTGCGACATCCTGCCCGACGGCCGGCTGGATTTTTCGGACACGACGCTGGCGCAGCTGGACTACGCCGTCGTGTCGGTGCACTCGTCGTTCCGGCAGGACCGCGAGATGATGACGCAGCGCATCATCAAGGCCATCGAGCACCCGCACGTCACGATGCTCGGGCACCTCACCGGCCGTCTGTTGCTGGAGCGCGAAGGCTACGACGTGGATGTGGACCGGATCGTGGACGCCGCCATCGCCAACGGGGTCGCGATCGAGCTGAACGCCTCGCCCATGCGCCTCGACATGGACTGGCGGCACTGGCGCAAGGCCGCGGACAAGGGCCTGCTCACGAGCATCAATCCCGACGCTCACCGGACGGCGCAGCTGGCCTATTTCAAAGCCGGGGTCGGTGCCGCCCGCAAGGGCTGGCTGACGAAGGACCACGTCCTGACCACCCGTTCGCTCGCGGACATGAAAAAGTGGCTGGCGGCGCGCCGGACGTGAGTCGGCACACGCAGAGTTGAATTCGCGCGCCGACTTGTCTTGCTGGCGGCGATGTCCCGTTCCCCGCGTCAGAAAACCGCCCTCATCCTCGGCATCACCGGCCAGGATGGGTCCTATCTCGCCGAGCTGCTGCTGGCCAAGGGTTACGCCGTTCACGGGGTCGTGCGGCGCGCGAGCATGTTCAACCGGTCGCGCATCGAGCACCTGCGGTCGGGGACGGGGCGCAACCGGCTCACGCTCCATTACAGCGACCTGACCGACCACACGTCGCTGCGGCGCATTGTGCAGAAGGTCGCCCCGCGCGAGGTCTATCATCTCGCCGGTCAGAGCCATGTGGGGCTGAGTTTCGAGATCCCGGAGGTGACCAGCGAGGAGAACGCCACGGCCACGCTGGCGCTGCTGGAAATTCTGCGCGATCTGCCCTATGCGGTGAAATTTTACCACGCGGCGAGCTCGGAGCTGTTCGGGGCTCCGCGCACGGCGCCGCAGAACGAGACCACGCCGGTCAACCCGGTGAACCCCTACGGCTGCGCCAAGGCCTTTGCCGCCCAGATGTGCCGCGTGTATCGGCAGGCCTACGGTCTGTTTGCGGTCAACGGCATCGCCTACAACCACGAGTCGCCGCGCCGCGGCGAGAATTTCGTGACGCGCAAGATCTCCCTCGGCGCGGCCCGCATTAGGGCCGGCCAGCAAAAGGAGATCGTGCTCGGCAATCTAGATGCGAAGCGCGACTGGGGCTGGGCGCCGGAATTTGTCGAGGCGATGTGGCTCGCGTTGCAGGCCGACGAACCGCGCGACTACATCCTAGCCACGGGGCGCGCGACCTCGGTGCGCGACTTCGCCGCCGCCGCCTTTGCCGAACTCGGCATGAAGCTGAAGTTTTCCGGCAAGGGACGCGCCGAGACCGCCCGTCGCACCGACACGGGCGCTGTCGTGTTGCGCGTTGATCCGAAATTCTACCGTCCCGTCGAATCCACCACGTTGCTGGGCGACGCCCGGCTCGCGCGCAAGGCGCTCGGCTGGAAGGCGGCCACGATCGGCCCGGCAGTGGCGCGCCAGATGGCGCGGGCGGATTTTGCGGCGCTGAAGGCCTGAGTTCATGGCGACCTACCTCGTCACCGGTGCGGCGGGCTTCATCGCCTCCAAGGTCAGCGAACGGCTGCTCGCCGACGGGCATACCGTGGTCGGCCTCGACAACCTCAACGACTATTACGACGTGCGTCTGAAAGAGTGGCGGCTCGCGCAGCTGCGCGCGCACCCGGCCTTCGTCTGGCACCCGGGCGACATCGAGGACTTGCCCGCCTTGGAGCGCGTGTTTGCCGCGCACCGGTTCGAAGCCGTCGTCAATCTCGCTGCCCGCGCCGGTGTGCGCGCCAGTCTGGCCGAACCTGAGCTTTACCGTCGCACGAATATCGAGGGCGCGCGCAACGTGCTCGAGTGTCAGCGCAAGTTCGGCGTGAGGAAGCATGTGCTCGCCTCGAGCTCATCGCTCTACGCCGGTTGCCCGATGCCGTTCACGGAGGATGCGCCGGTGGAGTCGCCCCAGTCGCCCTACGCCGAGACCAAGAAGCAGGCCGAGTTGCTCGCCCGTGAATATCACCGCCAGCACGGACTCGACGTGACGATGCTGCGCTATTTCACGGTGTTTGGACCCGCGGGCCGGCCCGACATGGCGCCGTTCCGTTTCATCAAATGGATCGACGAAGGCACGCCTATCACGCTCTTCGGCGACGGTTCGCAGGCGCGCGATTTCACCTACGTGGACGACATCGCCCGTGGCACCGTGCTCGCACTCAAACCGCTCGGTTGCGAGGTCATCAATCTCGGCGGCGGACGCAACCCCATGACTTTGCTTACGGTCATCGGTTTCATCGAGCAGGCCCTGGGGAAGCAGGCGCGCATCGCCGGCCAGCCGCCCAGCTCCGCCGATATGAAGGAAACCTGGGCCGACATCGCCAAGGCGCAGCGCCTGCTCGGTTGGGCGCCGCAAATCACCGCCGAAGAAGGCTTCCGCCGCACCGTCGAGTGGCACGTCGCGAACCGCGACCTGGTGCGGAGCGTGCGAGTTTAAACTCCGGCAGGAGAGGGTTGACCACCCGGGCACTCCTGATCCTAATGCGAGAGGATGAAAGTTGCGACCAAAGTCAGCACGCCCGCATACCGACAGAGCGTGTCGCCAACCTTGGTGGTGCAGGAAAATGGCGTCGCCGCTTACCTGATTGAAGCGAAGTCCTACGAAGCGATGGCGAAGCGACTACAATTGCTGGAAGGATTGGCGCGAGGCGAGAAAGCCATCGCCGAGGGCAGGATGGTATCACAATCACGGGCCAAAAAGCGAATGGCCCGATGGCTAAAGTAATCTGGACGGAGCCGGCGCTGGCCGACCTCGACGCCATTGCGGCTTACATCGCGTTGGACAAACCTGCGGCAGCCAAGCGGCTCGTGCAGCGGGTCTTTGCCCGGGCGGATCAACTGGCCATTTTTCCGCTATCCGGCGGAAAGCCCTCCGACTTGGTCGGCACGCCCTACCAGCAGCTGGTGCTCAACCCGCTCAGGATTTTCTACCGGGTGGCTGATGACCGGGTTTTTATAGTTTATGTGATGCGCGGGGAGCAGGTTCTCCACCTGCGCGATCTTCAGGGACGGTGAAAAGAATCACTTC
>JAUPWC010000063.1 GCA_030916665.1 Verrucomicrobiota bacterium | reverse complement strand
GCGCAGGGATGCCGCGTCGATTTCCATGCGCTGCGACACACCTACACGACGCTGATGGCTGACGCTGGCGTTTCAGAGTTAGCACGCGTGAAGCTCGCGCGTCATCGCACATGGAAACTGACGGACCGTTACACCGACACGCAGCGTCTGCCACTGCACGCGGAGATGGAAAAATTCGGGAAGGTGTTAGCTTCCTCTATAGCTTCCCTAAAATCAGGCAAAACGTGGCCAAATCAGGGAAAAGTTGTCCAAGTTGCTTCTGAAAACTCATGCACGTCGAACGATGTAACCGACGGCAGCGAAACAATTTTAGTCGGTGCGGGCGCTGATTTTTCAAGCGACCCGTGGCGGAGAGGGGGGGATTCGAACCCCCGGTAGGTTTCCCTACGCCCGCTTTCCAAGCGGGTACTTTAAACCACTCAGCCACCTCTCCGTGACAAGGGGAGGTCGAATAAGGGTGCTCCCTTTTCACGGGTCAACGGAAATTCCTGCGACTGTCCGGCCCGATTGCTAACCCACTGTGTCCCAATCACGGGTTGCCAAACGCCCGCGCCGGCTTAGCCTCTGCCCCTCACGCCTCCAGCCGATGCAAGATCTCACCGACCTCTACCAGTCCGTCATCCTGGACCACAACCGCCGCCCGCGGAACCGCGGCAAACTGCCCACGGCCAACCGCGTCGCCCACGGCGAAAATCCCTCCTGCGGAGACCAATGCACCGTCTATCTGCGGCTCGACGGCGACCGTGTGGGCGAGATCACCTTCGACGGCTCCGGCTGCGCCATCTCCCAGGCCAGCGCCTCCCTCATGACCCTCCACGTCAAGGGCAAGACCCTGCCCGAGACCGAGGCCATCTACGCCGATGTCCACAAGCTCGTGACCACCGGCCAGGTGGACGAGTCCAACCTCTCCGACCTCGCCGCGCTGGCCGGCGTCCACCAATTTCCGGCGCGCATCAAGTGCGCCACCCTCGGCTGGCACGCCGCCCTGAACGCCCTCAAGGGCGACCCGGTCACCGCCACGACCGAAACCCACAAGGACTGAGCGCATGCCCTCCTGGTCCGACGTCCGCGCCGACTTCCCCGTCCTGCACCAGCAGGTCAACGGCAAGCCGCTCGTCTATCTCGACAACGGCGCCACCGCCCAGAAACCGCGCCAGGTGATCGACGCCCTCGTCCGCTACTACGAGCGCGACAACAGCAACGTCCACCGCGGCCTGCACGCGCTCTCCATGCGCGCGACCGACGCCTACGAGGGCGCGCGCGCGCGCGTCGCGAAGTTCATCAACGCCGCCGACCCCGCCGAGGTCATCTTCACGCGCGGCACGACCGAGAGCATCAACACCGTCGCCCGCAGCTGGGGCCACGCCCAGCTGAAACCCGGCGATGTCGTGCTCACGACGGAATTCGAACACCACTCAAACCTCGTGCCCTGGCAACAGGCCGCCAAAGCCGCCGGTGCCACGCTCAAATACGTGCCGCTGCTCGGCCCCGACGGCGAAGGCGGCCTGGACCTAGCCGCGCTCGACACCCTGCTCACGCCGCAGGTGAAGCTCTTCGCCTTCACGCACATTTCCAACACCCTCGGCACGATCAACCCCGTGGCCGAACTTTGCCGCCGCGCTCGCACCGTCGGTGCCGTCACGGTCATCGACGCCGCCCAGTCCGTCGGCCATGTTCCGCTCGACGTGCGGGCGATCGGCTGCGACTTCCTCGCCTTCTCCGGCCACAAGATGTGCGGCCCCACCGGCATCGGCGTGCTCTACGGCCGCCGCGCCCTGCTCGACAAGCTCGCCCCGGACGAGACCGGCGGCGGCATGGTTGTGCAAGTGACCTACGACGGCGCCTCCTGGAAGCCCGCGCCCGAACGCTTCGAAGCCGGCACACCCAACGTGGCCGACGCCATCGCCCTTGGCGCCGCCTGCGACTATCTCGACGCCCTCGGCCGCGACCGGATCGCCGCGCATGACACGCGACTGGTGAACCTCGCGATGGAGAAACTCTCCGCCCTCCCCGGCATTCGTATCATTGGTCCGCGGGCCGGCGCAACCGACCGCAGCGGGCTCGTCAGCTTCGCCTTCGACGGAGTGCATGCGCACGACGTGGTGACCTTCGCCGACGAGGATGGCATCGCCCTGCGCGGCGGCCACCACTGCAACCAGCCGCTGATGCGCAAACTCGGCCTCACGAGCACGACACGCGCGAGCTTCTATCTCTACAACACCGAGGAGGAGATCGACCGCCTGGCCACTTCGCTCCGCCGCATTCAGAAGTTCTTCGCGGGGTAAGGAATGAATCGGGGCGCAAAGCCCCTCCTGCAGCAGGGCCGTGCGACTTGGATCACTCTGAAAACCATTGAGCCAAGTCAACGCCCGGCCGGGCTTGCGCAAAATATGCGCAGCCGGCGGACGGGGGTTCGGCTATGCTCTGAAGCATCATGGTGTCTCCACGCTACACCGTCTCACCGCCTGTCGAACCCGCCCTGGAGCTGGTTCGCAAATACAACGTGCCCGGGCCGCGCTACACGTCGTACCCGACGGCTCCGCAGTTCTCCGCCGACATTGATCGGGCCGCCCTGCGCGCCGAAATCGCCCGCGACAACGCCGACCCCACCCGGCCGCTTTCGCTCTATTTCCACCTGCCGTTCTGCGAGTCGCTCTGCTGGTATTGCGGTTGCAACACCGTGATCACGCGGCGCCGCTCCTCGGCGGGTGAATACGTCGGCCTGCTCCGCCGGGAACTCGCGATCACGCAGCCGCTCCTCAACACGGCGCGGCCCGTCACGCAGCTTCACTTCGGCGGCGGCACGCCGACGTTTCTGCCGCCGGAGGAGATCGACCGGCTCGGTCAGGCCATCCACGAGGTGTTCACCTTCGCGCCCGACGCCGAGATCTCGGTCGAGATCGATCCGCGCCGGCTGACGAAGGCGCACGTCGAGGCCTACCGCCGCCTCGGATGCAACCGCGCCTCGCTCGGCGTGCAGGACACCAACCCGCAGGTGCAGCTCGCCATCCACCGCTGGCAACCTCTCGCCCAGACCGCCCAGGCCATCACCTGGTTGCGCGAGGCCGGTTACCAGTCCGTGAGCGTTGATCTCATCTACGGTTTGCCGGTGCAAACGCCGGAGTCTTTCGCCAAGACACTCGAGGAAGTCATCGCATTGAATCCCGACCGCCTGGCGGTTTTCAGCTACGCGCACGTGCCATGGCTCAAGCCCGCGCAGCGGATCTTCGACGACCGGGAGCAACTGCCGACCACCGAGGCCAAACTCGCGATGCTGACCACCGCCGCGCGCGCGCTCACCGCCGCCGGCTATGTCCACATCGGCATGGACCACTTTGCGCGCCCCGACGATGAACTCGCCCGGGCGCACAACGACGGCACGCTCTACCGCAACTTCCAGGGCTACACGACCCGCGCCGGCGCCTCGCTCTACGGCTTCGGCATGTCTTCGATTTCGCAGACCGACGGATCGTTTCGCCAGAACTGCAAAGATCTCGAGGAATACACGACGGCCATCGAGCGCGGCGAGCTGCCGATGGAGCGCGGCTTTCTCCTCAGTGAGGAGGACCGGCGGCGGCGTGCGCTGGTGATGGACGTGATGTGCCGGCAGCGCGTGGACTACGCCAGCCTCTCAAGTCGGACGGGGATAGACGTTGCCCGGGCCTACGCCCCCGAAATCGCCTCGCTCGCAGACCTCGAGGCTGACGGTCTTTTGAAACGCGACGACGGGGGCTTCGATGTCACGCCGCTCGGCGAGCTGTTTCGCCGCATCATCGCGATGCGCTTCGACGCCTACCTCGACCGCGGATCGCGCAAGTTTTCGCGCACGGTTTGAGCCGCCCATGCCCTACCGCATTGCCAAGACGCTAACCTTCGAGAGCGGCCACATCCTCAGCAAGCACCGCGGACGTTGCCGCTTCCCCCACGGACACAGCCGCAGCGTCGAAGTCGTGGTCGTCGCCGATAAGCTGGACGCCAACGACATGGTCTGTGACTTCAAGGCCGTGAAGCGCACGCTGGAGGCCCTGCTCGACCGCTGGGACCATTCACTTTGTGTGAACACTGCCGACCCTGGCTTCACCGACCTGCAACGGACCTACGGTGAACGCATCGTGGCCTTCGCCGGCGTCGACCCGACCACGGAAGTCATGGCCCAGACCATCTTCGAGGCGTTGCGACTGAAATTGCACGAGGCCGCCCAGAACGTCTCCGCGGAGCATCCGATCCCCGCAGGCGTGCGCCTTGAGCGGGTGCGCGTTACGGAAACGGCCACCAGTTGGGCCGAATACTGGGCCTAGCCGGTGGCGGTTCAGGGAATCTTGAGCGCCATGCCGACCCTGAGATCCCCCTCGTTCTTCATCACGCCACGATTGGCCGCATAGATGTCGCGCCACTTGGCGCGGTTGTTGTAATACTGCTGGGCAAGTTTGGAGAGGGTGTCGCCGGGGCGCACGACGTGGGTGCGCGCAGCCGCAGCGGGCGTGACGGTCTGCTTGGGCGGCGCGACCGGAGACGTCGCCCTCAAGGTCGGGGCGGGTGGAGTCGGGCGGACAGGCGGGGGATTCTGCGTCGGACGCGTGCGGACGGTGGGCGCCGCCTCCAATGAAAAGGAAAACCCATTGCCACCAGGCGCGGGCGCGGGCTGAGCGGTCGGCGCGGCCGCGGGCGCATCGCCCGTCACCGGCAGGTTGCTCCGGGCTGCACGAGCCTCGGCGATTTGCTGTTTGAGCGCCTCGTTCTCCTGCTTGAGGCGGTCGAGGGTGGCGATCAGGTCCACGCGCTGTGCCTGATTCTCGATCGGCTGCGCGGGAATCGTGCGCGCGAAATCACGGATCGCGGCATCGATGCGCTGGCGCACAAGCGGTGCTTGCTGGCTGTTGGGCCGCTGCGCGAGATATTTTCGAAAATGGTAGATGGCCGAGAGCGGGTCGTTGATGTGCTGCGAGTAGAGCAATCCGACCTCAAGGTGCGACTCGGGCGCGTCCTCTCGCCGACGATCAATGACCTTGAGGAAAGCGGTCAGTGCTTCCTGGCGGCGGCCAGCTTTCAGGAGCGACTGACCCTCGCGGTAATTGGGTTCGTCCAGTTCGCTGGCATAGGTCAGCCGGTCATTGTCCGTGCAGCCACCGAACACCAGCACGAGCAACCCGGCAAGAACCGGGAGCAACAGGCGCAATGGTTGAGGGCGGGGGATCACGCGGGGAAATGAATTGAACGCAGGCGTTTGCGGGCTACGTTTGCCTCCGCCCCGAGCCAACACAAGTTTTTGATGCCACTGGACGCCTCCACCCTCCTTGCCAAGGCCCGCAACTGCCTCGCCATCGAGCGTGAGGCCCTGACCGCCACCGCCAAGGGGCTCGACCGGCAGTTCGTCGCCGTGGCGCGTGCCGTTGAGGCAACGGTTGCTGACGGAAGGAAGCTCATCCTGTCGGGTGTGGGCAAAAACGCGCCCATCGCCCAGAAGCTCACCGGCACCTTCAACAGCATCGGCGTGCCGGCCTGTTTCCTGGACGCCACCCAGGCCCTTCACGGCGATCTCGGTCTGTGTGCAGCCGGCGATCTGGCCATCCTGCTCAGCAACAGCGGCGCGACCCAGGAGATGCTGCGCCTGCTGCCCCTGTTCGAGAAGTTCGGCCTGAAAACCGTTGCCCTTACCGGCGCACCCGAAAGTGAACTGGCCCGCGGCGCGGATCTGCGACTGATTTACTCCGCCCCGCGCGAGGCCTGTCCGCTCGCGCTCGCGCCCACGGCCAGCACGACCGCCGCCCTCGCCTTGGGCGACGCTCTGGCGATGGTGTTGCTCGAAAGCCACGGTCTGACACGCGAGGATTTCGCCAAATATCACCCCGCCGGCACGCTCGGCCTGACGCTCCTGCTACATGTGAAGGACATCATGCGCACCGGCGACGCCTGTCCCGTACTCAGGGAAGCGGGCACCACGGTGCAACAGGCAATCTTCGCCATGACCAAAGCGAAAGCCGGCGCCGTGGCTCTCGTGGACGCCAAAGGTCGCCTGACCGGCATCTTCACCGACGGTGATTTCCGGCGCAGCGCGCTGACAGGCGGCGACGATTTTTTGAATCATCCCGTGCGTAATCACATGACCAAGGGCGGCAAGACGGTCCCGGCCGAAGCGCTTGCCGTGGAAGCGTTGAAGATTTTCCAGCAGTTCAAAATCTCCGACCTGTTCGCGCTTGATGCCAAGGGGCGCCCGGCAGGCTACATCGACGTGCAGGACCTGCCCAAGCTGAAGATCCTTTAGGTGTAGGGCTGTTTATAGCGCGCGTCAGTTCGTCAACTAAAAGCAAGGCGGTGTTGCGCGCGTGCATCCGCGACCTAGGCTCAGACCATGCCTACGCCGCCTTTTGTCTATCAAGACCCCCTGCCCCTCGG
>JAUPWC010000620.1 GCA_030916665.1 Verrucomicrobiota bacterium | reverse complement strand
CGAAGCAGAAAGAAGCGCTCGACTACATCACCGACTATATCGCCGAATATGGCGGCATAAGCCCGAGCTTCCAGAACATCGCGGACGGACTCGGCATCAAGTCGAAGTCCGGCGCGCACCGCCTTGTCTGGGCGCTGCATGAAATGGGCGCGATCCATATCAGCGCTGGTCGCGGCCGGCGCATCACCATCCCCGGCGCGGACACGAACCTTTCGCGAGCGGCGGCATGGGGTGAGGTCCAGGCCGTCGCGCGCATGCTTCTGAGCGGAAGCATCACTAAAGAAAATGCGGCGAAGAAGCTGCTTGTTCTCGCGGCCGTCAAATGACGCGCCGCACATGGACCCCGCGCCGCAAGCTGGCGGTTTTCGAGGCTCACTCGGGCCGGTGCCACCTGTGCCACGGCAAAATCGACGGCACCCGCGAGCCGTGGGAACTGGAACATATCATCCCCTTGGCAATGGGCGGCGAGGATGACGAGGCCAACGTGGCGCCGGCGCATGTCGCCTGCCACCGGGCCAAGACGACGAAGGACGCGGGCCAGATCGCCAAGGCCAACCGTGTCCGCGCCAAGCACAACGGCGCGGCCCGGCCGAAGTCAGCGCTCCCAGGATCGAAGGCCAGCGGGTGGAAGCGAAAAATTTCAGGCGAGACAGTCAGGAGGGACGAATGATGGCGAGGGTGCTTGTGGGGTGCGAAACCAGCGGGATCGTGCGGGAGGCATTCCTCGCGCGCGGCCACGATGCCTGGTCCTGCGACATCCTTCCCGCCGACACGCCGAGCAACCGGCACATCGTCGGCGACGTGCGCGACGTGATGCGGGGCGCGTGGGATCTGATGTTTGTCGCTCACCCGCCATGCACCCGGTTGACGAATAGCGGCGTGCGCTGGCTTTCCGTGCCACCGCCGGGGCGCACCACGGCGGAAATGTGGGCCGATCTTGACGAGGGCGCGGCGCTTTTCTCGGCCGTCTGGAATGTGCCGCATATCCCCTGCGTCGCCGTGGAAAACCCCGTCATGCACCGCCACGCCAAGGCGCGGATCGCGGGCTATGCGCCGCCCGCGCAGACGGTGCAGCCGTGGCAATACGGCACCGACCCGGACGGCCCGGACAACGAGCGCAAGCGCACCTGTTTCTGGCTCAGGGGCCTGCCGGTGCTCACGCCCACCGGGACACTGGACGGCACCACGGCGCGGGACAGCGTGCACAAGGCCAGCCCCGGCCCGGACAGGTGGAAACAGCGCTCGCGCTTTTTCCCCGGCCTCGCGGCGGCAATGGCACACCAGTGGGGCGATCATGCCGCACGGGCCTATGAGCGGAGGGCGGCGTGATGCGCCTCGCCCTCATCCTCGCGTGTCTCGCCACGCCCGCCACCGCCGAAACCGTCTGCGTCCCCGGTGCCGACCTGACCGCCGCCGCGAAGGAGCAAGGACTCGCGCTCACCTTCGAGGGCTTCCTCACGGACGGCGCCGTGCTGATCTTCACCGCCCGCGACGGCGAATGGGTGATGGTGGTGCTCAAGGCCGATGGCAGCGCCTGCCCGGTGGCGGCTGGCGACGCCCATGACATCACAATCGGGAGCCTGATGTGACCGTCCGCTTCGCAGCCCCGCTCTACCCCGGCGGCAGGCAATGCCTGCTCTGCGGCACGGTGACGGTTGGCGCGGTGTATCCGCCCGCCAAAGATGGCGATGGGTGGCTCTGGCGTGCCGCCATTACTGACAAGGGGCAGCCCACGGATGGATGGGAAGTCGCTGCGTCTGAACAGGCCGCGAAGAACGCGCTGCTCGCGCGGTTCCGCGACTTCCTGCGGGCGGCCGAGCTGGAGGAGGTGAAGGAATGACCCGCGCAGAAATCCGCATCGCCGCCGCCCGGCGCCGCGCCAGGGCGGCAGAGGCCGCGCTGTTCAATGAACGCGAGCGCAAGCGCGCCAAGATCGAGGCCCTGAATCTGAGGGCACGGCCGCGCATCTTGGCGGCGGAACGCAAGGCGCGAGACGCTTGGCAGGCCGTCGCGGTTGCCAAGCTGGCGGCACTCGGAATCACACCCATGAAGACGATCATCCTGTGGCGCCAGAACCGCTACGCCGTGCGGGTGACGCTCGAAGGCCGGAAGAGGCTTGTCCCGGTCGGAAAGAGGGGAGCCGTCCTCTCGAACCGCAATGAACAGACCGCCCCGTATCGGTGGGATGAGGTCACGGTCACGAGCGAGGAGGTGAAGGGATGAGCGAGATCGAACCAACCCCGTCTGAGTGCAACTCCTTCATGCGGACCCTAGCGCTTTTCGCCCGAGTCCCGAAGCTGCCGCCGCCGCCGACCATGTTCCCCGGTGACTACACCCCGGAGCAATCATCGATCCTCACCCTTCTCGACCGGGTGGAAGCGCTTGAGGCGCGCGTCGCTGCGCTGGAAGGGCGCACTCGGCTTTTTCGGCTGGCGGGGCGGCGTCACGCAAGAGACGCGGGGTAAGCTGATATGACCCGACGCGCGACCTTCACCGAGGCCGAGTTGGCCCGCGCGATCCGCGCCGCCGACAAGGCCGGG
>JAUPWC010000619.1 GCA_030916665.1 Verrucomicrobiota bacterium | reverse complement strand
AGGCCCTCGGTTACGTGAAGAATCCGGTGATGGCGGAGCTTTTGTCGGAGATCCAGCGCTGCCGTCCGGTGCGATATAAGCGCACGCTCGCGCTGTTAAATGCTCACGAGGACCGGCTGGCCTTCGAGCGACACGCGACCATTCCCGCTTGGGTGAAGGGATGCAAGCTACGCGGTGAGGCACAGGGATACCGTTTCGACGAGTTTTGGTTGCGTGATCCCGATCTCAGCGCGGAAAGACTGGAGGGCATCTTCCAAGCCAGAGGCATTCGTGGCGCGATCGTGTTCGGTTTATTCAAACAGAACTGGCTGCCAAGGGAGTATGACACCCTTTGGCGGCGGTATCCGGCAATTGTCGCCGGCGTCCGGACCCATGCACCGACCTTGTCATTTTGTTCAGTCGATCACCACGAATGTGTGCTTGATGCAGTGGCGCGGGTGCGGACCCTGGGCTATCGGCGTCCAGGTTTGTTGCTGGACGGCGCTATTGACCGGCTGGTCGATGGACGTTTCACCGCGGGCTTCATGACCGGTGTGGCGGATCTGCCGCCGAGCGATCGAGTGCGACCGCTCGACGCTCCGGTCAAGCATGAGACTTTCCTCGCAAAACTCGGGAACTGGCTGGCGCGGGAGAACCCTGACGTGGTGCTGACTATTCACAACGAAACTCTGGGATGGCTTGAAAAGCTCGGGCACCGAGTGCCGCGCGACATCGGATTGGTTCATCTGGAGCGAAACCGTTCGGTGGAACACTGGGCGGGAATGGAGCAACACAACGACATCGCGGGCGAATGTGCTCTCGACATGCTGGTCACCATGCTGCTGAACCGCGAATCCGGTGTTCCGATCTACGCCCGGGCTATGCAGGTCAGCGCCACATGGATGGATGGCTCGACCGTGCGGATGCAAGCGACGGAAAAAGCCGGCTGAGTTGCGCGCAATCATTGCCGCCGAAAACCAACGCGGGTTCGCGTTACGATACTTATGCCTGCGACGAAGTCGCGTGATCTGTGCGATAGAGGGCGAAAGCGGGGTGAGAGTGATGATCCGGTTGAAGGGCTCCGCCCCCGCTGCCTGTAGCGGGATCCGACCTGAAGTCAGAGGAACGTAGGCTTGGGTTGCAGCGTCCCTCCGCGGGCAGGATTCATCGTCAGTTTGATGTAGGCTTTTGGCGCTCGTGGAAGGAGGCCAGGCCGATTATGCACTGAACGACGAGAATGGCCAACGGTCGTCGGGTGGTTTGGACATTCCGATCAGGCCAGCGCAACTCCTGTTTCCCGGGCGAAGAGGTGGGCGCGGCTAAGATCAAGGTGCAGGGTTTGGGGTTGCCCAATCACAAAGGCATGGTCTGCCCGTTGGCGCGCTACCAGCGAGGTGGTGTTGACCGAAAAATGGAGATAGGTCTCCGCCCCCATTGGTTCCGTGTGCTCCACGATGACCTTGAGCGGAATTGTGGTGGGACCTGCAACCACGCCACAATCTTCGGGGCGGAATCCAAACAGGACCTCTCGGTTCGTGTGGGCGCGAGCGATGGTCTCGATCTTTCCACCGAGCGAAATGACCAAGCCTGCCCCATCCTCCTGACCGGCGATGAAGCAAACCCGACCCTCTATGGTTTGCAGGCGTCCGTGCAGCAGGTTCATCGGCGGCGAACCGATGAACCCTGCCACGTAGGCGTTGGCCGGTTGGCTGTATAGATTCAGCGGGTCGGCCACCTGCTGAATCTCGCCGTCACGCATGACGCAGATGCGATCCCCCATAGTCATGGCTTCGACTTGGTCATGGGTAACGTAGATCATGGTCGCACCGATGCGGTCGTGCAGCTTTGCAATCTCCGTGCGCATGACCACGCGCATCTTGGCATCAAGATTCGAGAGCGGTTCGTCGAAAAGGAAGACCTTGGGTTTGCGCACGATGGCGCGACCGACGGCTACACGCTGTCGTTGGCCGCCGGAGAGGGCCTTAGGCTTGCGATCAAGCATGGATTCTAGGCCCAGCAGCTGAGAGGCCTCGTTGACGCGCTGCTCGATTTCGGCTTTGGGCAGCCCTTGGAGGCGCAAGCCGAAGGACATGTTTTCGCGGACCGTCATGTGCGGATAGAGCGCATAGTTTTGGAACACCATCGCAATGTCTCGGTCCTTGGGGTGCAGGTCATTGACGAGCCGATCCCCGATTACGATCCGACCATTGGTGACTTCTTCCAGTCCGGCGATCATGCGCAGAGTGGTGCTCTTGCCGCAGCCGGAAGGCCCGACGAGCACCATGAACTCGCCGTCGAGAATGGTAAGATCAATGCCTTTGACTGCGGTGAAAGCAGGATTCCTGTCGGCGGCTGGATACGTTTTGACAAGCTGTTGTAGTACGACTTGGGCCATGTGGGGTGTCAGTTATTCAGCCAATGTGTGCGGGGCATTCGCATAATCGCAGAGGGAGGGCATCCGTTGCCGATGAGGGCGGCCATGGTGCGCATGGCGGGGCCGATATGGGTGAAGAACTTCTTGTAGCCGACGCAAAGGTAGTTGAGGCCGGGTTCGCCGTCGGGCGTGCGCAGAAAGCGGTGCTTGGGGCATTCGCCGTGGCAGGCGAAACGCACGGGGCATTCGCGGCAATAGCGGGGCAGGTCGGCCTTGGCGTTGCCAAAGGCCTCTTGGGCAGGAGAGTCGACCAACGCGGCGAGATCCTGATTGAGAAGATTGCCGAGCTTGTAGCGCGGGTAGACGTAGTGGTCGCAGCTGTAGACGTCGCCGTTGTGCTCGACGGCGAGGGCGCGCCCGCAGGTGGGGGAAAAGATGCAGATGCCCGGGGGTTGGCCGAGCCAGTTGGCCAGGGCGGTGTCGAAGTGCTGGACGAACACGCGCCCGACATCAGCTTTGATCCACTCGT
>JAUPWC010000618.1 GCA_030916665.1 Verrucomicrobiota bacterium | reverse complement strand
GAGGAGTTGTCGTCGTCGGTGTTGTAGAGGGTGGTGACGCCGGTCTTGAAGTCCTTGTCGTCGGAGACCTGGACGATGAAGTCGTGATAGACGCGGGCCTGGGAGTGGAAGTGCCAGACGACGATGGCGGCGAGGGGCGAGGAGGCGCCGAGGTCGATCTGCACCCACTGCGTGCCGGGCCCGAACTCGACGAAGGAGCCGTCCATGCCGGTCTTGTCGCCGTCGGTGACGAAGCTCAGTTCGCCGATGACCGGAAATTCGTCGCTGCTGGTGACTTCCTTGCCGGCGGACAGCAGCACGGTGCCGGCCGGCACCATGAAGTCGGGGCGCTTGTGCGAGAAGACCTCGAGGTTGGCCAGCTTGATGGGACGCGGCGTGCCGACGAAGAGCGGCTTGGGCAGGTCGAGTTGGAGCGCGACCTTGTCCTGGGCGGAGAGGAAGGGTGCGGTCAGGACCGTGGCGAACGCGAGGGTGAGGAGGGTGCGGGCGGATTTCATGAAGTGGTGAGGGAAAGGTTTCTAAAACGGGATTGTCATCCTGAGCGCAGCGAAGGATCCAGAGGAACGTGGAGACAACGCGCGATGGCGTGGGTGCCCTTGGATTCTTCGCTACGCTCAGAATGACAGGTTTCGGGGATGCCAGTTAAACGACGAAGTCCTCCGGTTTGAAGGTGAGCATCGTGCGGGCGGCGACGGCCTCGTTGACCTTGAGCACGGTGACGGCGCTGGCGAAGGCGGACTCGCCGGAGCAGTTCAGCGGCGTGCCCTTGCGGATGGCGTCGAAGAAGTTTTCGAGGTGCGGCTGGTGGATCGCCTTGTCGAGGGTGACGGGGATGTCCCAGGCGGAGAGTTCCGCCGTTTCGCGGACGTCCACGGTGGCGGCCTTGGAAGGGCCGCCGAGTTTCGGGCGGGGCTTTTCCCAGGGTTTGACCGGAGCGGGGGCGCCTTCGCCGGAGCCCGGGCGGAGGATGAGGCCCTTGTCCACCCACTGGTCCCACTCGGGGGCACGGGCTTCGCGGTAGAGCTTGGTGTATTTCGGATTCTCGGAGATCTTCAGCGCGCCCTCGTCGCCCATGAAGTATTCGTGGTAGCCGCCGCCGGCGCTGGTGGTCGTGAGCACCTGGTAGGTGGCGCGGACCGGGCCTTGGGGCGTCGCGTATTCGTAGATGGCGATGGCGTTGTCATACCACTCGTGGTTCTTGTAGTAATCCACGCCGCCGCCGGCCATGACGGAGGACGGGTTGGCGCCGAGCAGCCAGTTGAAGATGTCGATCTGATGCGCGCCGAGGTCGGAGATCGGGCCGCCGGCGTAGCGCTTGAACCAGCGCCAGTTCCGGAACTCGTGCATGTTGGCGTAGCCGTATTCGGCGAGCTTGGCCTCGGGGAGGGCGTATTTGGCGGGGTAGCCGAGGTCGTCGGTGACGGAGCGGTTCCACTGGCCGGAGGCGTTGGTGATGCGGCCGAGCATGCCGGACTCGCGAACGATCTTGTCGCGGGCGTGCAGGTAACGCGGGTTGCTGCGGCGCTGGTGGCCGACCTGGAGCAGTTTGCCGGCCTCGCGGGCGGTGACGACCATCGAGCGGGCAGCGTCCACGGTGTGGGCCATCAGCTTCTCGCAATAGACGTGTTTGCCGGCCTTGAGCGCGGCGTTGGTGTGCTCGGCGTGGACGAAGTCCGGCGTGGCGACGATGACCGCGTCGAGCTCGGGCACGGACGAGAGCATGTCCCGGTAGTTCTCGAAGGGCTTGGCCTCGTGGCCGAACTTGCCGAGCAGGCGCTCGGCGTAGGTGCGGTTGTAGGCCCAGATGTCGCAGACGGCCTTGAAGCGGATGTCGGGGATCTTGAGCGCGGCGTTGAGCAGCACGCGGCCCTGTTCACCGCAGCCGATGAGGCCGATGTTCAGGGTCTGGGAACCGGTCGCCGCGCGGATCAGGCTGGGGGCGGCGACGAGCACGGCCCCGAGCTTCGCGCCGGTGGCGAGGAAGTCGCGCCGCGTGAAGGACGGGTAGGAGGAGGAAGGAGTCGCAGACATGGGGCGGATCAGTTCTTGTCGGCCCAGAGGGCAAAGCGGTTGTGCTGCACGAGCACGAGGGCACCGGCGAAGAGGCCGACATGCATGCCAAGCCAGGCGACGCCCTCGGCCTCCTGCACGGCCATCAGGCCGAACGAGAGACCGACGTAGAGCAGGCCGGTGAGGATGAGCGCGCAACGGGTCCGGATGCCCAGCAGCAGGGCGGTGCCGAAGAGGATGAGCAGGTAACCGAGCGCCAGGGCGAAACTCTTGGTCATCCACAGCGGCATGAACGACGCCCCGGTGATGCCCGAGGCCATGCGGCCCATGTTCGCGTAGTAGGCCTCAAAGGAGTATTTGCCGCCGGACTCGAACTTCTCGATGCCGGCCAGCAGCGTGCGCAGGCCCAGAAAGAGCCGGAGCAGAAGGAAGGCCGCGGTGTATTCGGTGCAGCTGGATTTAACGGAGGGGGCGGTGTGGTCGCTCATGGTAGGTTAAAGGATATGTCTCAGAGTGGATTTCAAACGCCGAAGCCCGGGCGATAGGGCTTGGTAACGTATTGGTTGGCTTCGGGGAGGTTGGTGACCTGCATCGTGGCGGAGTCCCATTCGATGGGGCGGCGAGCGCGGACGGCGATGTTGCTGAGCAGCACGGCCTCGGTCAGCTGGGCGGCGTATTCGAAGTTCGAGCCGGCGGGCGTGCCGCCCTTGCAGGCGCCGACCCACTCGGCGAAGTGACCGCCCTGAATGCGGGGGAGGGTCTTGGCCGGGAGGGAGGGGGCGAGCTCGCGACGTTTCACCTCCGGGATGATGCGCACGCTGGCGTAATAGGTGTCGGCGAAGACCGTGGCCTTGCTGCCGACGATGAGCGTGCCGTTGGGTTCGAGCTTGCGGGTGGCCTCGAGGTCGGGCGGCAGCAGCGGCATGAGGCCGCCGTCATACCAGGTCCACTTGAGAGCAGACAGCTTGCCGCGGACGGGGAAGTGATAGGTGACGACCGAGGCGGTCGGCGGGCTGAGATCGGTCTGGCGGGCGCTGATGGCCTCGACGCGGGTCGGCTGGGTCAGCTCAAGCGCCCAGTAGGAACCGTCCATGATGTGGCAGCCCATGTCGCCGAGGGCGCCGGTGCCAAAATCCCAGTAACCGCGCCAAGCGAACGGCACGTAGGCCGGATCGTATTCACGCATCGCGGCGACGCCGAGCCAGAGGTCCCAGTCGAGCGTGGCGGGCACCACGGGCATCATCTTGCTGTGGTCGGGTGCGCCGACGCCCTGCGGCCAGATCGGGCGGTCGGTCCAGCTGTGGAGCTCGCGGACTTCGCCGAGAATGCCGGCCTGGTGCCATTCCTTGATGAGACGCATGCCCTCGTTGGCGTGGCCCTGGTTGCCCATCTGGGTGGCGACCTTTTTCTCGCGGGCGAGTTTGTCGAGCTGGCGGGCCTCGGCCACGGTGTGGGTCAGCGGCTTCTCGACGAACACATGCTTGCCGAGCGACAGCGCGGCCATCGCGATCGGGAAGTGCATGTGGTCGGGTGTGGAAACCGTGACCGCGTCGATCTGGCTGCCCATTTTCTCCAGCATCTTCCGGTAATCGCGGAAGCGCGGGACGTTGGGGAACTCCTCGTAGGTGCGGGTGGCACGGGCGTCGTCCACGTCGCAGAACGCCACGAAGTTCTCGCTCTTCAGTCCCTGCACGGCGTCCCAGCCGCGGCCGCCGACGCCGCAGAGGGCGATGTTGAGCTTGTTGTTCAGGTTCTGGCCCCGGACGATGGCCGGAAAGGCCAGCGCGGCGGAGGCGAGGGTGGAGGTCTTGATGAAGTCGCGGCGGGTGAACGAGGGGGTATTCATGAGGTGACGGCGGACAGAGGGGATTTCGGGGGCAGAGACCGGGGTAAGAGGCAGCGTAGTTAGACCAGACGGCGACCGCCAAGCGGGAAAAGCAACGATCCCTTGCCGAAAGCTTATGCAAAATTGTCTTTTGTGGCAGGTCGAAGGAGTGTGGCGTGCAACATCGGGTCACGAGGCGAGGCGCCCATCCCGCAATATTGCCCGGTGTGACTGAATTTCGAGCGCCGTTTGCGTCCGGCCTCGCCCCTTTTTTGAGGGGGCAACGAGGTGATCCGAGCCGCTTTGCGGACCAGTGGTTGCATCAATCCCGGAATCCTGGCTTAATCGTTCTCGCTATCTCGGCTAAGCCGGAACGATGCAGTAGGAGATCAGATTAGCCGGTAAAGGCCGGGCGGTTTTCTACTGCATTGCAGTTGGGT
>JAUPWC010000617.1 GCA_030916665.1 Verrucomicrobiota bacterium | reverse complement strand
GTGAAGGTGGCGCGGCGGTAGTTGCCCGAGTCGTTTCCCTGCGGATTATTGATTGGGCCGCCAAAATATTACGGCGCAACCAGCAGTCCGGTGTTGGCGTAGGCGGTCGGCGCGTTGCTGAAGCCGTTGACCGAGCCCACGGAAGTGAAGGCGGCGATGCGGAAGCCGTCGCCGAGGTTGCCGACGTTCTCCACGTCGAAAAACGTCAGGGCGTCACCCGCCTGCACGGTGTAGCCGCCGGAGAAAAAGAAATCGATGCGCTCCAGGTTGCTGTTCGTGGAGGTGCCGGCGCCGTTGGCGAACGGGTTGCGGATGCCGGTGTTCAGGTTGCCGTCGAGGAACATCTGCTCGAGGTTGGCGTTGGAGTCGCCGTAGGCGCGGTTCGAGCCGTCCACCTGGTAGATCAGCGTGGAATTGTTGGGATTGTCGCTGGCTTGGTTCTGCGTGCCGTTGTTGTTCGAGTCGGTGTTGCGGCGGAAAAAGACGTTCGTCGCCAGCGGGCCGGTGAACTGGTAGTCGCCCAGACCGGTGCCGACCGTGCTCACCATCCGGTCGCGGTTGAGATAGGTGATGCCGCCGGAGGAGGTGTTGGTGTTGTCCACCAACGAACCGTAGGTGATACTCGTGACTGCGGTCTGCCCGGAGGAATTAACCGCTTGAAAAAGCCCCACCAATGCGGCGGTCTTGAGCCAAGTGATCAATCGTTGGCTAAGGCTGGGGTTTCGGAGGTTTCCTGTCTTCATCTAGGTAATAATACCTATTTAATACTGGGTAATAGGCGAGGCAAAAAACACCATGTTTGGAAATTCACAATCGTTGGACGGTGATCGTCGTTCTTCCCCTCCTTTTCGGCACCAGCGGACCAAAGCTGTAAGGCTGATTGCGCTCTTGGTTCTTATAGGAGCGGGTCTGCTTGTCGCAGGGTATCTGCTTGGACGCCCGGCTCTTTCCAAGTGGCGCTACAACAGGGACCTGAGGAACGCCGCGCAATATGAGAAGGACGGCGATTTACGAAGCGCCTTGCTGACTTTGGAGCAACTCGCGCGGCTACACCCGGTCGATTCGCAAGTGAGGAGGCTTTTGGGCTCCTTTTACGAACGCATTGGGCAGGTTGAATCGGTGACAGTTTGGCGTGAAGCCTACGAACTGGACCCGACCAACGCCGAGGGCCGCCTGGGGCTGGCCCGGTCCGCCATCCGCTTCGGTGACCGACAGACGGCTCGCGGCGTCCTGGCGGATTTTCGCCCGGATGACGCGCACCGCGTGGAATATCATCGCCTGCGTGCCGGATTGGCTCTGCTGGAGAGGGATCTGGCCACGCAGGAGGAGCATCTGGCCGCCTTGATGCAGCTGAGTCCCGATGAACCTCGGGTTCGCCTGAATCTGGCTGCGCTGCGGATTGCCGGTGCGGATCCGGCCAAACAGGCGGCGGCTCGTGCGACCCTGTTGGAGCTGGCGCGTGGTTCCGCCGTGCGCATCCGGGCGGTGGTCGAGCTCCTCAGCGACGTGGCCCGTCGCTGGCCGCAACCGGCGCCGGCCCGATCAGCGGCCTTGCAGGAACTGGCCGAGGCACTGACTCCCGCGCGTGGGCCGCTCTTGGAGTTTCCCGGCCAGGTGGACCACATCGACCGGCTCGTCACCTACGCCATGACCCAGCCCTCGCCGAGTCCGGAGGATGTGGTGAGCCTGACCGCCTGGATGTCTGCCAACGGCAACGCCCAGGCCGCGCTCCTATGGATCGATTCTCTGCCGGCGACCTTGGTCCGTTCGGTAATCGTCCGCACGGCTGCGACAGACCTGGCCGGCCGGCTGCGTGATTGGCCGCGTATGCAGACCCTGCTGCGCGAAGGCGCGTGGGGGCCGGTGCCGGTGGAGGCGGTGGAGCAGGCGTTTCGGGCGCATCGGCTCGCCGACGCGGCGTCCCGCTCCGGGCTTGCCTCGGCTTGGTCGGCCGCGATCACCACGGCACAAGGCTCGCCTCCGGCCCTGCGCATGCTGCTGCGGCTCTCGGAAATCTGGCAATGGCCGGCGGAGCGGCGCCAGGTTCTTGTGGCCACCGCCCGTTCCATGCCGCGCGAAGCCTGGGCCTGGCGACAGCTCATCTCCGACTCGCTGGGGCGCCGTGATTCGGATCAGGTCTGGCAGGTCTACCAGGACTGGCGGCGGGCCATGCCGGGCGAACCGTTGGTTCGGACCGAGGCTGCCATCATGGGTTTTCTGCTGGGCCGACGACCGGTGCCGGATACGACGGAAACCTCTGGCTACCAGCAGCAGCAACCCGGGCAATCCGGTCCGGTGGTCGCGCATGCTCTTGCCCTCTGGAGCGCCGGCCGCGTGCCGGAAGCCGCGGCGGCGCTGGACCGGCTGAATAATTCCGAATTTGCCGAACCGCGTTACGCGCTGGCCCGCGCGTTGATCCTGTCCGAGGCCGGCCGCTCGGCCGAAAGCGAAGCCCTGTTCGCCCGGATTGATGCCGAGTTGCTCCTGTCGGAGGAGCGCGCGCTGGTGACGACCGCACGCACGCGCAATCGCGGCGCTGCACGCTGACCGTTCGCGCGGCGTCGCGGGCTTCTGCTTTGATTTAGGCTCGCTAATAGCGGCTGAGGGGCGGGCGCGTTCCTTTACAAGCCCCGCCGGGTTGGGCAGCGTGCGTCTCAGTTTTTCAGGTCCTGACGCCCCGTTTTCCTCCCCCCCCCCAATCACACAAGCGATGAATCTCCTTGGTGCGCTTTTCGGCTCCTCCATCGGAAGAAAATTCCTGATGGCAATCACCGGCCTCGTGCTGGTCGGCTTCGTGGTCGGCCATCTGGTGGGCAATCTCCAGATCTTCGCCCACCCCGACAAGATCAACGGCTACGCTCACTTCCTCCAGTCCCTCGGACCGGCGCTGTGGGGCATCCGCCTCTTCCTCCTCGCCTGCGTGGGCATCCACGTGTGGGCCGCCATCGCCCTCGTCTTGGAAAACAAGGCCGCCCGCGGTCCCGAAGCCTACGGCGTCAGCCAGTGGCTCCAGGCCGTCTTTGCCTCGCGCTACATGAAGCACACCGGCCTCGTGGTGCTCGCCTTCCTCATCTACCATCTCGCCCACTTCACCATCGGCGCGGCGCAGGCGGGCACCTTTAAGACCGCCCTGCCGGAATACGCGATGGCCGGCGAGTTTCATCTGCTCGGCTTCCCGATCGTTGCCGGCGGAGCGCACGTCCACGACGTCTATTCGATGGTCTTCCTCGGTTTCGCCAGCCCCGTCGTTTCGGTCTTCTACATCATCGCGGTCGGCCTGTTGAGCCTGCATCTCCTGCACGGCGTCGAGTCGATGTTCCAGACCTTCGGCCTGCGCAACCACCGGTGGTCTGCCGGTCTCCGCCGCTTCGCCGCGCTGTTCTGTCTCGCTTACTTCCTCGGCAACCTCGCCATCCCCGGCGCCATCCTGACCGGCGCCGTGAAGCCTGCCGCCGGCACCGCGGCCGCCGCCCAGCTCGTCTCCCAACGCTGACCCCTTCTTCGCCATGGCCAAACTCGACTCCAAAATCCCGGCCGGCCCGCTCGCCGACAAATGGCGCAAGCACAAGGCGGACATCAAGCTCGTCAACCCGGCCAACAAGCGGAAATACGAGGTCATCGTGATCGGCGCCGGCCTCGCTGGCTCCTCCGCCGCGGCCACGCTCGCCGAGCTCGGCTACCGCGTGAAGTGCATCGTCTTCCACGACAGTCCCCGCCGCGCCCACTCGATCGCCGCGCAGGGCGGCGTGAACGCCGCGAAGAATTACCAGAACGACGGCGACAGCGTGCACCGCCTCTTCTACGACACGCTCAAGGGCGGCGACTATCGCGCCCGCGAGGCCAACGTCCACCGCCTCGCCGAGGTCTCGGTCAACATCATCGACCAGTGCGTCGCGCAGGGCGTGCCCTTCGCCCGCGAATACGGCGGCCTCCTCGCCAACCGGTCCTTCGGCGGCGCGCAGGTCTCGCGCACTTTCTATGCCCGCGGCCAGACCGGCCAGCAGCTCCTGCTCGGTGCCTACTCCGCCCTCTCCAAAATGGTGGGGCAGGGCGGCGTCCAGCTCGTCACCCAGCACGAGATGGTGGACCTCGTTCTCGTGGACGGCCACGCCAAGGGCGTCATCACCCGCGACCTCGTCACGGGCAAACTCGAGCGCCACTCCGGCGACGCCGTCATCCTCGCCACCGGCGGCTACGGCAACGTCTTCAACCTCTCGACCTACGCGCGCGGTTCCAACGCCACCGCCATCTGGCGCGCCTACAAGCGCGGCGCGTGCATGGCCAATCCCTGTTACACGCAGATCCACCCGACCTGCATCCCGGTTACCGGCGACTACCAGTCGAAGCTCACCCTGATG
>JAUPWC010000062.1 GCA_030916665.1 Verrucomicrobiota bacterium | reverse complement strand
TTGGGGTCATGAATTTCAGGACGCCAAGAAATACGCGGAATGGGGCGTCGATTATCTCAAATACGATTGGTGCTTCTCGGGCGACGCCAACCCCAAGGATGCCTACATCCGCATGCGCGATGCGATCTACGCGGCCGGCCGGCCGATTGTCTTCAGCATCTGCGAGTGGGGTGGCTCCAAGCCGTGGGAATGGGCCAAGGATGTAGGCCATCTCTGGCGCACCACGGGCGACATCACCGATTGCTACGACTGCACCCAGCGCTGGGAGCGTGGATGGAAGGTGATTCTCGACCTGCAGCACTCGCTGGTGCAGCCGGCCGACGGGCAGAACAACGGCATCGGCGCTTTCGCCGGTCCCGACCACTGGAACGACCCCGATATGCTTGAAGTGGGCAACGAGGGCCTGACTTTTGCCGAGTCCCGAGCGCACTTCAGCATGTGGTCTATCCTCGCGGCTCCGCTGATGGCCGGCAACGACGTGCGCAAGATGACGCCCGAGATCAACGCGCTCCTGATCGACCGCGAAGCCCTCGCCGTGAACCAAGACCCGCTGGGCAAGCAGGGCTGGCGTTTCCGGGCCGAAAAGGGCCGGGAAATCTGGGTGCGCGAACTCGCCGGCGGGGACTGGGCCGTGGCCTTGCTCAACACCGGCGACGAGCCCGCCGAGCTGGAAATCGATTTCGCCCATGGTTGGTGGTTCGTCGGGGGCGAATGCGCGGTGCGCGACATCTGGGAGAAGAAGGACGTCGGCACCACCGCCAAGGCCTTCAAGAAGCACCTCGCTCCCCACGACGTGGCCTTCCTGCGCCTGAAGCCTCTCAAGAAGTAACCGCTTTCCCCTAACCCAATAAGAAGGGCGCAACCGCAAGGTTGCGCCCTCCGCTTTTGGGTAAGGTGAAACAGGATCAGGCGATCGCTTCGGACTGCTTGGCGACGAGCCCGCGGATGGCGGCGGCCCTTTCATCGGCGTAGCGCTCCTCCTCGATCTCGTCGGTCGTGCGGATCTTGTCGTGCTTCTGCATCTGGCGGCGGATCTTCGCGAGGGCGAGATACTCAAGCTGGCGGATGCGTTCGCGGGTGACCTTGAATTTTTTGCCGACCTCCTCGAGGGTCAGCTCCTTCTCGCCGTCGAGACCGAAGCGGAGGCGGATGATGCTGGCCTCGCGCGGATCAAGGGAGTTGACCAAGGCCTGGAGGTCCTCCTTGAGGCCCTTTTCACCGAGCCCGTCGAAGGGGCTGACGGCGCTGTCGTCGCCTACAAGGTCGCCGAGGGTGGCGGAATCGTTGTCCTCGCCGACGGGAGCGTCGAGCGAGGCCGGGCGGACGCTTACGGTCTTGAGCAGGGCAACCTTCGCGGTCGGGATCTGCAGCTCGGCTGCGATCTCTTCGTTCTCCGGCTCGCGGCCAAGCTCTTCGGTGAGCTTGGCGATCATCTTCCGCATGCGGGAGATTTTGTCCACGAGATGCACGGGCAGGCGGATCGTCTTGGACTGGTTGGCGAGAGCGCGCTTCATCGACTGCTTGATCCACCACGCAGCGTAGGTGGACAGCTTGCCTCCCTTGGCGGGGTCGAAGCGCTCGACGGCCTTGATAAGGCCGAGGTTGCCCTCGCTGATCAGATCCATGAGAGGGAGGCCCATCTGGTTGTAATCGTAGGCGATTTTCACGACGAGGCGCAGGTTGGCCTTGATCATGTGGTCGCGGGCCGCCTTGTCGCCGCGTTTGATGCGGGCGGCGAGCTTGATCTCCTCCTCGACGGTCAGGAGCGGAGTCTGGCGGATCTCGTTGAGATAAAGCTGAAGATTGGAGCGCTCGTCGCGGCGGTCCACCGGCGAGGCCTTGTCGAAATCGGAAACGGCAGCAGGGGCTGCGGGAGTGATCTCCGGACGCAGGGTCAGGCCTTCATCGGGAGAGGGGATCTTGACGCTAGTGGATGTGCCCCGTTCATTTGTGGCTGCTTCCGGTTTATTGCTGAGGCGGGTATTTTTGCGGTGTGGCATTTGCGTGTCCCAGTTTGGTGGTTTTTCCGGATACCTTGCAGATAGGATGCCTGAAACCGGCATCTCATTCCCAGACGATCCGTAACGACCAGTGTTACGCAAAAATGTGCCGTTCAGATGCCTTAATTATGACATCTGGTCCGCCAAAGCGATGGCCTTAAACAGGGCCGAAGCCTTGTTGATGGTCTCTTGGTATTCGGCGGAAGGCACCGAGTCGGCGACAACTCCGGCTCCGGCTTGGATATGCACCTGACCATCCTTAACCAATGCCGTGCGTAGAGTTATGCAGGAGTCGAGATTGCCGTCGTAGCTGAAATAGCCAAGCGCGCCGGCGTAACTGCCGCGTTGGGTGCCCTCTTTTTCGGCGATCAGCTGCATGGCGCGAATTTTTGGGGCGCCACTTACGGTGCCGGCCGGAAAGGTGGCGCGCATGAGGTCAAAAGCGGAGCGTTCTGGCGCAAGTTGTCCCTCAACCTGTGACACAATGTGCATCACATGGGAGTAGCGCTCTATGATCATGAACTCTGGCACCTTGACCGTGCCATAGGTACTGACGCGGCCGATGTCATTCCGGGCGAGGTCCACCAGCATGAGGTGCTCGGCGCGTTCCTTTTCGTCGGCCAGGAGTTCCTTCTCGAGGGCCAGGTCCTCGGGGGTGGTCTTGCCGCGCGGGCGGGTGCCCGCAATGGGCCGAATCTCGACCTTCCGGCCGGTCAGGCGCACATGGACCTCGGGCGACGCACCGACGAGTGCGAAACCGTCCGTCTCCAGGATGAACATGTAGGGCGACGGGTTGACGGTGCGCAGGGCGCGGTAGAGATCGAGCGGGGGCCGTTTGAACTCCCGGCTGAAGCGCTGCGAGAGCACGATCTGGAAGATGTCGCCGGAGCGGATGAACTCCTTGGAGTCATCGACCATCTTTTCGAAGGCGCTCTTGGTGAAGTTGCCAGCGGGCACCTGCACCGGGCCCGTGGCGCCCAGGGTGGCGGGAGCGAGCGGGGTGGGGCGGGCGAGAGCGGCTCGCATGCGCTCCAGTTCGGCGCAGGCCGCATCGTAGGCGGCACCGGCGTCGCCGCGGATGTGGGCATTCACGATTAGACGCATGGTCTGGTGCGCGCGGTCGAAGGCCAGCACCGAGTCGCAGAACATGAACCACATCGCCGGGACGCCGAGTTCGTCCTTGGCGGCGAGCGGCACGGTCTGCTCGACGCTGTGGATGAACTCGTAGCCCAGATAGCCGACGGCTCCGCCGGTAAAGGGCGGCAGGCCGGGCACCGCGACCGGCTTGAAGCCAGCCAGCTCGGCTTCTAGCGCCTTCAGCGGGTCACCGTCGCCGGGTTGGGTGGAGAGAATTTTGCGCGGATTGCAGCCGATGAAACTGTATCGGGATACGTTTTCACCACCCTCGACCGATTCGAGCAGGAAGGCCGGTCCGGCGCCGCGAAGCTTGGCGTAAGCGGAGACGGGGGTCTCCAGGTCGGCGAGGAGGTCGGCGCAGACCGGGATGACGTTGCCTTTGTGGCTGAGTTCTAAGAAGGCTTCGCGACAGGGGGTGACTTGCATGCTTTATTCGACGGTCACTGACTTTGCCAGATTGCGCGGTTTATCAACGTCCCGGTTCAGCTCGACGGCGATATAATAGCTGAGAAGCTGGACCGGCACAGTCGCGACAACCGGCAGCACCGCTTCGTGGCACTCGGGGATGGTGATGACTTCGTCGGCGAGCCCGGGGGGCAGCTCGCAGTTTTCGGTGGCGATGGCGATGATCTTGCCCTTGCGCGCCTTGATTTCCTGCATCGAGGAAACGACCTTGTTGAACATTTCGCCGGACGGCACGAAAAAGACTGACGGACAATTTTCGCTGATAAGGGCGATGGGACCGTGTTTCATTTCCGCCGCCGGATAGCCCTCGGCGTGGATGTAGGAGATTTCCTTGAGCTTGAGCGAACCCTCGAGGGCGATGGGGAACAGGGAGAGGCGGCCGAGGAAAAGGAAGTCATGATAGTGCGCATAGCGCTTCGCGATCTCCCGGATGCGCGGAGCCTGCTCCAGCACCTTGCGCACGAGGTTCGGCGTGCCCTTGAGGGCATTCACGATCTCGACCCCATCACTGAAACTCATGTCGCGCATGCGGCCGAGGTAGAGGGCGAGCATGGCGCCAATCAGGATCTGGGACGTGAATGCCTTGGTGGAGGCCACGCCAATCTCCGGGCCCACGTGTTGATACACGCCGCCGTCGGACTCGCGGGCGATGGTCGAACCTACGACATTATTGATCGCAAGCACCTTGTAGCCCTTGCGCTTGGCCTCGCGCATCGCGGCAAGGGTGTCGATGGTCTCGCCGGACTGGCTGACCGTGAAAAACAGGGTGCTGTTGCCCAGGGGCATGTTCCGGTATCTGAACTCGGAAGCGTAGTCCACCTCCACCGGCAGGCGGGCGAACCGTTCGATCAGGTGTTCGGTCACGAGGCAGGCATGCCACGCGCTGCCGCAGGCCAGAAGATGAAGCCGATCCACCTGGCGCAGATCGACGGCCGAGATGTTCAAGCCACCAAACTGGGCTGTGCTGCCATCTTCGGCGAAGCGACCGCGCATGGTGTTCTCCAGCGCCGCCGGCTGCTCGAAGATTTCCTTCTCCATGAAATGGGCGTAGCCGCCCAGTTCCGCGTCGGCGATGCTCCAGGTGATCTTGTCAACCACCGGAGAGACGTCCTCCGCATCAAGGGTCGTGATGCCGAAACCCTGGGCGGTGATGTGCACGAGCTCGCCGTCCTTGAGATAGACGACGTTCTGGGTGCGGCTGATGATGGCGGAGACGTCGCTCGCCAGCATGTATTCACCGTCTCCGACGCCCAGAATGAGCGGCGAGCCTTTGCGCGCGGCCACAATTTCCGCCGGGCAGTCGCCGCACATCACGGCGATGCCGTAGGTGCCCTGCACATGCCGCAGGGTTTTGCGGACCGACTCCAGGAGGCGGCTGCCTTCGGTCGGGGAGGGTTCCTTCTGGTAGTGGTAGGCGATCAGGTTGCAGAGCACCTCGGTGTCGGTTTCCGACAGAAAGGTGTATCCCTTGGTCAGCAGAAACTTTTTGATGCTGGCGTAGTTTTCGATGACGCCGTTGTGAATCAGGGCGATCTTGCCGTCGCTGCTGACGTGCGGGTGGGCGTTGGCGTCGGTCACGCCGCCGTGGGTCGCCCAGCGGGTGTGGCCGATTCCCGTGCTACCGCTCAGCTTTTGTGCTGGTGTGGCCTTGATCAGACCGTTTACCCGGCCGATCTTCTTGGCGACGTCGAACCGGCCGTTGTTCAGGATAGCGACACCGGCGGAGTCATAGCCGCGGTATTCGAGCCTTTTCAGTCCTTCAAGGATGACGCCCGAAGCCTTTTGTTTGCCGATATAGCCTACGATTCCGCACATGGTGATGGTAAGATTTGAGTTTGGTTTTGGCTGGCGATTTCTGGTCCCCTTCAAATCATACCGCAAGGAATTAGAACACCCCTATTTATGTCAGACTCAAAACGTGTTTTGGCGGTCATCATGGGCGGCGGTCGTGGCACCCGTCTTTATCCACTCACCAAGGAGCGCTGCAAACCCGCCGTGCCTCTCGCCGGCAAATACCGGCTCGTGGACATCCCGATCAGCAACTGCATCAACTCGGGCTACAATCGGATTTTCCTGCTCACGCAGTTCCTCACCGCGTCATTGCACCGGCACATCAACAAGAGCTTTCACTTCGACCCCTTTGGCGCCGGGTTCATCGACCTGCTGTCGGCCGAGCAGACCAATCTGAGCACCTCGTGGTATGAGGGAACGGCCGACGCCGTGCGCCGCAACCTGGAGCACTTTAACGCCCACGCTCACGACTACGTTCTGATTCTTTCCGGCGACCAGCTCTACCGGATGGATTGCCAAAAAATCATCGACCAGCACGTTGCGACCGGTGCCGACGTGACCATCGCGGCGATCCCTTTTCCCGTCTCCAAGGTCGAAGGGCTAGGCCTCATGCGCGTGAATGACGATCTCTCGATCTCCGAGTTCGTCGAAAAACCAAAGGATCCCGCCGTCATCAACAGCCTGACGATCAGCCCGGCGCTGGAAGTCAAATTGGAACCCTGTTCCGAAAAGCGCTGCCTCGCCTCGATGGGTATCTACGTGTTCAGCCGCAAGGTCCTCCAGCAGGCTCTCGCCAACGACATGAAGGATTTCGGCAAGGAGGTCATCCCGGCGCTCCTCGGCAAGGCGAAGCTCTTCAGCCACATCTTCGAGGGCTACTGGGAGGACATCGGCACCGTGCGCGCTTTTTTCGAGGCCAACCTCGCTCTCACTCATCCGCTGCCGCCCTTCAATTTCTTCGACCGCAGCGCCCCGATTTATACGCACGCCCGGTATCTGCCGGCGTCCAAGATCAACCGCTGCACCATCGATCACGTCGTCATCGGCGACGGCTGCATCGTCACAGATTCCACGCTGCGTCGCTGCGTGATCGGCATCCGCTCGGTCCTCGGGGAGAATTCCCACTTTGAGGACGTGGTCATGATGGGCGCCGATTACTATCAGACCAAGGCCGAGGTGAAGGCCGACTGGGAGAGCGGGCGTCCGCCTCTCGGTGTTGGCCGCAACTGCCGCATCAAGCGTGCGATCATCGACAAGAACGCCCGCATCGGCGACAACGTCTCGCTTTCTCCTGAGGGCAAGGCCGACGGCGATTATCCCCACAACGTGGTCATCCGCGACGGCATCCTCTGCGTCTGCAAGGGCGCCGTTATCCCGTCCGGCTTCACGCTCTGATTTCCGGCAGCGTTTCCCGGCTGAGCTTGATGAACTGGAGCCGGGGCGTCCTCGCCCCGGCGGAAGTGGGCGCAGGGAGCTAAAACTGCGGGTGATTGCGATCAGACCTTCGTCGTGAACAGCTCCGGGTGGAGCGTGCCCTCCGCGACGCGGGTTACCGGGCCGGTCATTCTGATGGCGAAATTATCACCAAGCTCGATGCCGATTTGTCCGCCGGGCATGTGCACGGTCACCGAGCGGTCCACCAGACCGAGCCTGTGGGCGACGGCCGCCGAGGCGCTGGAGCTGCTGCCCGAGGCCAGTGTGTAGCCTGCGCCCCGTTCCCAGATCTCGATGCGGATGTTGGCCCGGTCGAGCACCTGCAGGAACTGAACGTTGGTGCGCTTCGGAAAATTCGGATGAGTCTCGAGTTGCGGGCCGTATTTGTGCGCCAGCTCGGGCGTGACAGCGGGCAGGGGGATCACGCAGTGCGGGTTGCCGATCGTCGCGGCGCAAAACGTGAACTCGTGGTCGAGCACCTTAATCTTCTCGTTGATGACCTCGCGCGACGGGCCCGTGACGGGGATTTTATCGCTCAGGAAACTGACGGAGCCCATGTCCACGGTGAGCAACTGGCCTCCGGGTTGAATCACGACGTTCACCACACCACCGGGGGTGTCCACGGTGAACGGTTCGGTCGCGACCTTCTTCTGGTCATACAGATAACGTGAAAAGATGCGCAGCCCGTTGCCGGACTTCTCGGCTTCGGAACCATCAGGATTGAAAATCCGCAGTCCGAATTGCGCGCGCTGGGTCGGCAGCGGACCCCAGAGGATGCCGTCGGAGCCGGCGCCGAAATTGCGGTGGCAGATGACGCGGGTCTGCTCCGTGGTCGGAGCGGCCCAGCCGGGAAAATCGGCCGGGTCCATGACGATGTAGTCGTTGCCTAGGGCGTGGTACTTGTGGAAGCGCATGGGTTCAGAAAAAGCACAACAGAGGACAGTTGGCCGCAGGGGTAAAGCTCAACCCGCTTTGCCAGCCGGTCTGGCTGATTGGTGGGCGTAAAACATCAGTCCCACCCCCGCGATAGCCACAAAGACCGAGTAAAACGTGCCCCGGCTGAGTCCGAGGATGAGTGCGGCGTCGGGTTCGCGAAAGAATTCACAGACGATGCGGGCAACGGCGTAGCCGAGCAGGAATTCGCCGGAAAGTTTACCGGGTCGCGCCGTCACCGCGGCACATTTCCAGAAACGCCCCTGGAGGAAGACAAGTAGCAGAAAGCCCTCGAGCGCGGCTTCGTAGAGCTGGGAGGGATGGCGCGGCACGTTGCCGCCGCCGGTGGCGGAAAAGACCACCGCCCATGACACGTCGGTCGCCTTGCCCCAGAGTTCACCGTTGAGGAAGTTGGCCAGACGCCCGAGTCCAAGTCCCAACGGCACGGTGCTGACGACCAGGTCGCTGACATGAAATAACGGCATCTGCTGGCGGCGCGCGAAAAGCCAGAGCGCGAACAGCACACCGAGAAATCCGCCGTGGCTGGCCATGCCGCCTTCCCACACGCGGAAGAGCGCAAGCGGTTCACTCAGCAACGTGCCGGGCTGATAAAAAAGGAAATAGCCGAGGCGTCCCCCCACGAGCACGCCGGCGATCAGGTAGGTCATCAGGTCCGTGATCGTGTTCAGTCCGAAGGGCGAACGTCCGGCGCGGTGGTAACGGTGCAGCAGCCAGGCGGCGCCGATGAACCCCAACAGGTAGGCGAGTCCGTAGTAGCGGATGCCAAAGCCTTCCCCGAAACGGATCAGGAACGGGTGCGGTGTATGCACCCACTGCGCGAGGGAAGGGACGGTGGGCGGAAGACAGAAGCCTGATGTCAGAGGGCTGAGCACGGAGGGATGGAGAAGTAGGGTGAATCGGTTGGGTGAAACAATCTCTTTCCCTTCCACTAGCCGGTTTAATGACCCTTGGGCGCGGCCACTGTTGCCTTGCGGAGGGCGGTCTGCGCTGGCTTCGTCGCACCATGAGCGCTCCGCAAACGACCCCTCTCAACGCGTTTCACCGCCGCCATGGCGGACGCATGGTGGACTTCGCCGGTTGGGACATGCCGGTCCAATACCGGAGCATCCTTGAGGAGCACAAGGCCGTGCGGCAACGCGCGGGCCTCTTCGACGTGAGCCACATGGGCGAGGCCGACGTAAAGGGGCCCGATGCACTCAAGTACCTCCAGCGCCTCGTGTCCAACGACTGCAGCAAGCTCTTCCCGGGCCGCGTGCTCTACACGGTGATGTGCTACCCGAACGGCGGCGTGGTGGACGACCTGCTCGTCTACATGCGCGGGCCGGGCGACTACTTCCTGTGCATCAACGCCGGCAACATCGCCAAGGACATCGCGTGGATGCAGGAGCAGGCCAAGGGCTTCAACTGCACCGTTACCGACCGCTCAGCTGACTACGGTCAGCTGGCCATCCAAGGACCGCAGGCCATCGCCATCGTGCAGACGCTCACGAAGAGCGATCTCTCCGGCATAAAATATTATCATTTCGCCGACGGCGAAGTGGCGGGCGTGAAATGCATCATCAGCCGCACCGGCTACACCGGCGAGGACGGCGTGGAACTCTACTGCGCCGCCGCCGAAGGCGAGAAGCTCGCCGAGGCCGTGCTCGCGGCCGGCGCGCCGCTCGGTATGGAACTGGCGGGTCTCGGGGCACGTGATTCGTTGCGTCTGGAGGCGGGTTTTCCGCTTTATGGCCACGAAATCACCCAAGACATCAGCCCGCTGACGGCCGGACTTGGCTGGGTGGTGAAGCTGGACAAGGGCCCATTTGTGGGCTCCGACGTGCTGTCGGTCGAAAAGGCCAAGGGATCGGCCAAGAAGATCGTGTTTTTCAAGACCGGCGACCGCCGCATCATCCGCGCCGAGTCGCCGGTGCTCGATGCCGCCGGTGCGAATGTCGGGCGCGTGGTTTCGGGCACGCTGTCGCCCATTCTTAACGAGGCCATCGGTTCGGCGCTCGTCGAGGCGTCTGCCGCCGCCACGCCGCTCGCCGTGGACGTGCGCGGCACGAAGCTGAATTTGCAACTGGTCAAGCCGCCGTTCGTGCCCCTAAAAAAGGGTTAACTACACCGATGAGCAACATTCCCACCGATCTCAAATACGCCAAGTCCCACGAATGGGTGAAACTCGCCGCCGACGGCACCGCGCTGGTCGGCATCACCGATTACGCCCAGAACAGCCTCGGTGACATTACGTTCATCCAGCTGCCGAAGGTCGGCTCCGTCCTGAAGGCGGGCGAAACCTTCGGGGTCGTCGAATCGGTGAAGGCCGCCTCCGATGTCTATGCGCCGGTCGCCGGCACGGTGCTCGAGGTCAACAAGGCCCTCGATGCCAACCCCGAAAAGGTCAACGGCTCGCCCTATGCCGACGGCTGGATGCTCAAGCTGCAGGTGGCCGATCCGGCCGCTGTCGCCAGCCTGCTCGATGCCGCCGGCTACGCCACGGTCATCGGCTGAGAATTGGTTCGATGGAGCTGCGGTGCCCGCACCCCGCTGGATCGTAAATCCCGGTCGACGGCGCTCCGGCTCCAGACAGGGCACCGGGTTCGGCGCGAACCGCAAATGACGCCGGCCGTCGGCACTGGTTTCCTTGGGAAAACAATAACTGATTGTCACTTGCGCC
>JAUPWC010000616.1 GCA_030916665.1 Verrucomicrobiota bacterium | reverse complement strand
CGGGCCAGTGGCGCACCGGGCGGGCCGAGTATCAGCGGGCGATTCTGGACGCGATCTCCGACCCGCTGACGCATACCGTCGTCGTCATGTCCTGCGCCCAGGTCGGCAAGTCGGAGATGCTGCTCAACGGCATCGGCTTTCACATTGCCCAGGACGCCGCGCCAATCTTGTTCCTGCAGCCGACGGTCGAGATGGCCGAGACGTTTGCGAAGGATCGCATTGCACCGATGATCCGCGACTCGCCCTGCCTGACGGCGCTGATTGCCGAGCCGCTGTCGCGCAGCGGCGGGAACACGATCCTGCACAAGCAGTTCCCTGGCGGCCACTTGACGCTCGCTGGAGCAAACTCGCCGGCATCGCTTGCCTCGCGGCCGGTACGGATCGTGTTTGCCGACGAGGTGGATCGCTACCCGCCGAGCGCCGGGACTGAGGGCGACCCGGTGACGCTGGCGCGGGCGCGGACGAAGACCTTCTGGAATCGCAAGTTCGTCTTGACCAGCACGCCAACGATCAAGGGCGTGTCGCGCATCGAGCAGGCCTACGCCGAGTCCGATCGGCGCGTGTTCGAGGTTCCCTGCCCGCACTGCGCGACGGTGCAGCGAATGCTCTGGGCTGCCGTCGTCTGGCCGGCGGGCCGCGCGGACGCCGCGGCCTACCACTGCATCGACTGCGGCGCCGCCTGGTCGGATGCGCAGCGGATCGCCGCACTGCGCAAGGGCGAATGGAGCGCGTCTGCGCCGTTCCGCGGCATCGCCGGATTTCACCTCAACGAGTTGTACTCGCCTTGGTCGCGCGTCGGCGACATAGCGCAGTCGTTCGTGGAAGCGAAGGCCAGCCGCTCGCAAGAACGAATGCGCGCCTGGATCAATACCACGCTCGGTGAGACCTGGGAGCAGGACGGCGAGCGGGTTGACGACGCCGGCATCGCCGCGCGGGTTGAATCGTGGGCCGGAGAACCGGACGGCGTGCTGGTGCGCACCGCCGGCGTTGACGTGCAGGACGATCGGCTTGAAGTCGAGATCGTCGGTTGGGGCGTCGATGAGGAGTCGTGGTCGCTGGCCTATCACGTCATCTTCGGCGACCCGAGCGGGCCGGCGCTGTGGGCGGATCTGGATCGCCTGCTGCTGGACATGAAGCCGGCCGCGGTCTGCGTGGACTCTGGCGGCCACCATACGCAGGCGGTCTACAAGTTCTGCCGCGAACGCTTGCGCCGGCGCGTGTACGCGATCAAGGGCATGGGCGGTCCTGGCCGCCTGGTCTGGCCGAAGCGCGCCAGCCGGCAGAACTCCGGCAAACTGCCGCTGTTTCTCGTCGGCGTGGACGCGGCCAAAGATCAAATCTTCGCGCACCTGAAGCTCACCACGGCGGGGCCGGGCTACTGCCACTTTCCCGACGATCGCGATGACCAGTATTTTGCCGGCCTCGCGTCCGAGACGGTCGTCACGAAGTACAGCAAGGGCTTTCCGGTGCGCGAGTACCGCAAGCGGGCCGGCGTTCGGAATGAGCCGCTCGACTGCCGGGTGTACTCCTACTGCGCTTTGATCTCGCTCAACATACGCCGCTGGTCGGCGCTGGCGAAGAAGGAAAAGCCGCCCGCCGAGTCTGCGCCGCAACCCGCGCCGGCCGAGATCGTCGCCGATCCGCCGCGCCAACCCAATCACCGTGTCGGCCGCCTCGGCGGCTTAAGGAGATTCCAATGACTGTGATCACGACTGTGCAATGCATGATCGGCGGTGTCGACTGACATGGCCGACGACATCGTCCACGCGTTTCTTCGTCGGCTTGCGCAATGGGCGCCGCCGGCCGAGGTGCAACGCGCCGAGCTGGAGTTTCGGCAGGAGTGGGGCGGCGCCAACGTCTACGTCGTCAAGGACTCCAAGGCGCTAAAAACGCAGGCGCTGGCGGGAAGCCTCGCCGCCGGCGCAAGCCTGCGTGAGGCGTTCGACATAGCCGGCGTCAGTCGGCGCACCGGTTACCGTTTACTGTCTGGCCGTTGCCGGTAGTGCCAATTTTTCAGTATCAACGCATGGACGCGCTTGGTAGCGTGCGGCAATGCACGCCTCTGCGTAGCATGTAACCGAAAGGAGAACTCAACATGGCAGCAGGCAGTGTTTTGCTTTACGACTTCGTCGCCAAATATCTGCTCGGCGGCTCGATCGATCTCAACACCGACACCGTCAAGCTGGCGCTTGTCACGTCGTCGTACACGCCGGACCAAGTCAACCACGATCTCTGGGCAGACGTATCGGCCAATGAAATCGCGGCGACCGGCGGCTATGCGTCGGCGACACTTGGCACGCCGGTATTCACCGCAGTGACGAAGGGCTTCAAGTTTAGCTCGGCGAATCCGGCCTGGACCGCAAGCGGCGCAAGCATCGCGGCCTGGCGCTACGGCGTGCTGTACGTCAGCGGCACTGTGGACGGCTACGTCAATCCGTTGATCGGCTACTTCCTCGGCGACTCGACGCCGGCCGATGTTCCGGCGACGACCGACACGAACACGCTCACGATCACCTGTCCGGCCGGCGGCTGGTTCGACATCACCCGTCCGTAATCTTGTGCAGCCTCCCGCCG
>JAUPWC010000615.1 GCA_030916665.1 Verrucomicrobiota bacterium | reverse complement strand
ATTTCTTTGCCTCCGGCTTGGTTTCGGCCGGCTCTTTCGCTTCCCCGAGGAACTTCAGGTCACCCAGCTCCACCGTGCCCTTGCTCTCCTCGCCGCGCACCAGCCGGCCGCTGTCCTGGCCGAAGTATTTCGACGCGCCCTTGAGCATCGCGGCGAAGCTGTCGTCGAACCGGTTGCCGGGCGCCCGCACGCTCACCCGCGTCTGCCAGCGCAGCACCTTCTTCTGGTGGTTGACGAGCTGGTCGAAATCGTAGGCCGAGACGATGATGTAGTAGCGCGACTCCTCGATGTCGGCGACCAGGTCGTTGTAGCGGTCGCCGCCCCCGGCCCAGCGCCGGATGTCGTTCGATTCGTTGATGTCGTCGATGTAGCCGAGCAGCCGGGCGTTGGGCAGGTTGATCTGGTCGCGCGCCCGGTTCTCCATCATCAGCTTCAGCATCTCTCCTTCAAAGGCCTCTTCGGCCGCCTGCGCCGCCGCGGCTTCGTTGGAGGCGAAACTGCCGCTGGCGGCAATGCCACCCGCGCCGCCCCCGGCGGCCTTCATGTTGGCCATGGCGGAGGAGGCGCTGTTGACCTGTGTGGCGTAGTTTCCGCTGTTGAACGCGATCGTCGTGCCCCAGTGCAGCACAATCATCAGGTCGGCCTGTTTGGCACTCTGCGCGTAATGGTAGTTCTGCTGCGCGAGCAACCGGGCGGCAATCTGCGCCACCTCGGGATAGGTGACCCGGTCCACGGTGAGGTCGCTGCCGGTGCCGGCGATACGTCCACCGTTGGCCAGACCGTAGAACTCGGGCTTGAACGTGCCGTCCTTCTGCTGTTCGCGCTTATAATCCTTCGCGACCCGCGCATAAACCGCCGTGGCCACGATCTCGGCGGCGATCAGGGTTCCTGTGGAAAGAAAAGCTATCGCGGTCAGGCCGGCCACCCCGGGGAATGCATTGCGCCTCATTTGCCCTCCTCCTTCTCCGCCGCCGTCGTCTCCTCGTCGGTCGCTTCCTCCTTGGACGCTTCCTCCTCGGTCCCTTCCGTTTCGGCCGACTCTTTGGCCTCGCCGAGGAATTTCAGCTCGCCCAGTTCAACCGTGCCCTTGGTCCCTTCGCCGCGGACGAGTTTGCCGCTGTTCAGGCCGAAATACTGCGAGGCGTTTTTCAACATCGCGAGGTAGGTCTCGTTGAAACTGTTGCCCGGCGAGCGCACGCTCACCCGCGTCTGCCAGAGCAGCTTCTTCTTATTTTTCTTCTCCAGCTCATGGAGGTCGTAGGCCGACACGACGATGTAATAGCGTGATTCCTCGACGTCGCCGATGAGGTCGTTGTAGCGGTCCCCGCCCCCGGCGTAGCGGCGGATGTCGTTGGCATCCGCGAGATCGTCCAGGTAACCAAGCACCCGCGCGTTCGCCTCGTTCAGCCGGTCCCGGACTCGATCATCGGACAGCGATTGGACAAACGAGCTCTCAACCGAGTTAGCCGCGTTGACGACGGCCATCTCCTCGTTGGTGGCCCATTGCGGGCTGCGGTTAAATCCCTTGGTCGCGTTCCCGGCGAGATCCTGGCCTTCGTAAACCGGCCGGGCGGCACCCTCATCGGAGGATGCCGGATTGTTCAACCTGTGCTGGTCCATGCCGAGAGACGCCATTGCGGAGCGCAGGGACGCGATGTTTTGCTGCTGGTGCATGCCGTTGGGCGCAATCGTGCTGCCCCAGTTCAGCACCAGAAGGAGTTTCGCCTGCTCCTTGGACTGGGCCAGATGGTAATTCTGGTTGCCCAGCAGCTGCCGGGTGATCTCGGCGACCTCGGCGTAGGTGACCCGGTCCACGGTGATGTCGCTGGACGTGCCATCGATCCGCCCGCCGTTGGTCATCGCGTAGTATTCCGGCAGGAAGCTGCCGTCCTTGGCCTTCTCGCGCTTGTAGCCCTTGCTGACGCGCGAATAAACCGCCGTGGCCACGGTTTCCGCGGCCGAACCGATCACGGCGCCAGCCAGCACAATCATGATCACCGTTACTCTGCAGGCATTCGGGTTCATTTGTTTTCATTGTTGGGGGATTCTTCCGGTTTGTCCCTGGCTTCGCCGAGGAATTTCAAGTCGCCGAGTTCGACCCTGGCCTTCTCCTGCTCGCTGCGCACCAGCTTGCCGCTGTCGCGGCCGAAGTAGGACGAGGCGCTCTTCAGCATGGGCACGAAGGTTTGGTCAAAACTGTTGCCCGGCGAGCGGACACTCACCCGGGTCTGCCACAGGAGCCGCTTGGTGCCGTTCTTCAGCAGTTCGGGGAAATCATACGCGGTGATGACAAGGTAGTAGCGGGGTTCCTCAATGTCCGAGAGCAGGTCGTTGTAGTTGTCCCCGCCTCCGGCCCAGCGCTGGATGCCGTCGGCGTCGTTGATCGCATCCAGGTAGCCGAGGATCTTCGCGTTGGGCAGGTTGATGTCGTCGCGGACCTTGTTCTCCATTCGCAGCATGAGCAGATACTCGGTCATCGCATCTACTTTGGTCGAGGGTTCGCCCATTGCGATGTCCCTCCCTTCTCCTCCGGCCTCCTTCGCATACATTTTCTCCTTCGCCAACAACTCGGCCGCACGGGACAGCTGCTGGACCGCATAGTTGTAGTTCATGCCGTTGAAGCTGAGTGTCTCCCCCCAGTTCAGGACCAGCAGCAGCTTCGCCTGCTCCTTGCTTTGCGCATAGTGGAAATTTTGCAGCGCCAGGAGCTTTGACGCGATCTCCGCCACTTCAGGATAGGTCACCCGGTCTATCGTGTTGTCGCTGGTGGTGCCTTCCAGACGCCCACCGTTGCTCAGCGCATAGTATTCGGGCTTGTAGCTTCCGTCCTTGGCCGGGACGCGTTTGTAACCGTTGCCGATGCGGGCATAGACCGTCGTGGCCACGGTGTCGGCACCGGACAGGAGTGCGGCGGACAACAGAAGGCCGCCGGTCAGCGCGGCAGCTTGCATGCGGGGTGACATGGCAATCGGGGTGTGGCCGGCCGAATTGGCCCATTCGGCGGCTGGGGAATAGTGTGCGGGAAAGTAGGCTCGCTGACCACACACGAACAAGTCTGTTCCGGTCGATTTGCTCTTCCTATAGAGCAGACACCCGGCTGCCGCGGCTCGATCCGGGGAATACCTCGGGTCGCATCCTCCGTCCGGTCGCCTTACTCCACCTCGACCAGCCGCTGGATATGGTGCTCCGGGATCGCCGCCAGCGACCCGTCGGGCCGGGCGAGGAGCACCTGGCCGCTCGCATCGATCCCGGCGAAGGCCCCTTCGGTCTCCGGCAAATCGGTCTCCGCCACCGCCTCCAGCCACACATGGCGCCGCGGCCCCCAGCAGTGGTTCAACTCGGGCACGAGGCCGGTGAGGCGCTTTGCGGCGAACTCCTCGTGCGCGCGGCGGATGCCTCCGAGCACGGGCTCGACCAGCGGGGCCGGGCCGGTCAGCGCTCGGTCGCAATGATCCAGCAACCGCCCGGCGCTGTAACGCAGGCTATGGTCCTCCAGCCACGGCCGGTTCGTGATGTTGAGACCGATGCCGACCAGCAGCGTGCGCGGGCCGCCCTGCTCCACCAAAATGCCGCCCACCTTGCGCGGGCCGATCATCAGGTCGTTGGGCCAGCGCAGGCGCAGATCCTCCACCCCAAACTCGGTCAGCGCCTCCAACACCCCCCGGCCGATCGCCAGGGCAAAGCCCCGCCAGCCCGCGGCGTCGCCGTCGAAGGGCAGAACCGCGGTCAGATAAAGCCCGCCCGCATCGGAAGTGAAGGTCCGTTCACGCTGGCCTCGCCCGCCGGTCTGATGCGCGGCGACCACCGCCGACCACGCAGGCAGGTCGGCCGCCACGCGCTGCGTCGAATCCGTCTCCGCCAACGCGGTCACCCGCCAGCCGGCGGCGGACGCTTCCGGAGGGCAGATGCTGGCAAGGGTGTCCACATGGCCTCCTACCGGGACAGCGTTGAAAGGAAGTAACCGGCCGCGACGGCGGTCCCGATGACGCCGGCGACGTTGGGGCCCATGGCATGCATGAGCAGGTAGTTGCCCTGGTCGTATTTCTGGCCCTCGACATGCGAGACGCGTGCCGCCATCGGCACGGCTGACACGCCCGCCGAGCCGATGAGCGGATTCACCGGGTTCTTCGGACTCAGCACGTTCATCAGCTTGGCCGCAAGCACGCCGCCCGCCGTCGAGAAGCCGAAGGCCACCACGCCGAGCACGATGATCTTGAGCGTTTCGGGCGCGAGGAAGCTCTCCGCGGCCATCGTGATGCCCACGCTCGTCCCGAGGAAGATCGTCAGCACGTTGATGATCTCGTTCTGCGCCGCATGCACCAGGCGCTCCGTGACGGCGCACTCGCGCAGGAAATTTCCCAGCATGAGCATGGCAATCAGCGCCGAGGCGTCGGGCACGAGCAGGATGCAGACGATCATCACCATCACGGCGAAGATCAGCTTCTCCAGCTTCGAGACCGGCCGCAGGGACTTCATGCGGATCTTCCGCTCCTTGTCGGTCGTGAGCAGCCGCATGATCGGCGGCTGGATGAGCGGCACGAGCGACATGTAGCTGTAGGCCGCCACCGCGACCGCACCAAGCAGCTCGGGCGCGAGCTTGTTGGTCAGAAAGATCGCCGTCGGACCGTCGGCTCCGCCGATGATGCCGATCGATGCCGCCTGTTTCGAGGTAAAGCCCAGAAAGCCGGCTCCCATGAAGGTGATGAACAGTCCCAGCTGCGCCGCCGCCCCGAGCAGGAGCGTGCGCGGCATGGCGATGAGCGGCCCGAAGTCCGTGAGTGCGCCGACGCCGAGGAAGATCAGCGGCGGGAACAGCTCCAGCTTGATGCCCTGCGAGATGAAATCATAGAGCCCGCCCTCGACCCGGTCCACGCGCAGCTTCTGCACCTCGTGCTTCGTGCCGTCCGGCGCGATGTGGCCGGCATGGGCCACCGGCCGGCCCTCGATGGTGAAAGTCGCCGACTCATAGACGCCGTTTGGCTTCATCTCGGCGGTGATCACGCCGCGGGTCGGCAGGTTGGCGATGAGCGCGCCGAACGCGATCGGCACCAGCAGCAGCGGCTCAAACCCCTTGGCGATGGCCAGCCAGAGCAGGATGGCCACGATGGCCCACATGATGAGCATCTTGCCCGTGATGAGCGTGAAGCCCGTGGTGGAGAAGTAGTCGAGAAGTCCTTGGAGCATGGCGGGCGTGGGTTAGCGGACCTTGCGGGCGGAGTGAATCTGGCGGCGGCCCTCGAGGCCCCAGCCGTGATCGGGCGCGTCCACGCGCACGATCGAGGTGATGCGCATGCCTCCGCCCAGGGTGGCATGCACGGCGGCGGCCATGGCGGCGACCACGGTCGGTTCGAGGTCTTCGCCGGGGTTCGCAACCGGAGGCGGCATTGCCGCGGCCACGGACTTCGGCCCACGGACGGTCGCCGGGGCCTGGCGCTTGAACCAAAGCGCCATCACTTCCAACAGCCCCCAGATGAGGCAGAGGGCAGTGAACACCACGACCAGCCCGTTGAGCTGGTAAATGATGGACTCACCCAGCGCCGGGTGCTCCGGCAGTGCGGCGGCCAGCGGCAACAGGGGCATCGCGAAGGCATTCATGGCGGAAGGGGCTCAGCCGAGGATGAGCAACGGGCCGCCCTCCTCGACGGCGTCGCCGGGTTTGGCCGTGATGCCGGTGACTTTCCCGGCGCGTTCGGCATAGACGAAGGTGTTCATTTTCATCGCCTCGATGGTCGCGAGCTGCGCGCCCACCGCGACGCTGGTGCCGACCTGAACCTCGATGGAAACCACCTTGCCCGCGAGCGGGCTGCAGACCGCTCCGGCCGGGGCCGCGGCGTGCGCCTGTGCCGGCACGGGCGCAGGGGCCGCCGCCAAGGGCGCGGGGCCGGGAGTTGATGCGGAAGAAACGGGCGCGGCAACCGGCGCGGGGGCGGCGGGCGCGGTGTCGTCGGCCTGCTCGACGGTGACGTCGAACACGCGGCCATCTACGGTGATGCGGAGCTTTTTCATGGGCGTGGCGGATTAGAGCGGAATGTTGCCGTGCTTCTTCGGCGGACGGGTGTCGCGCTTCGAGAGGGTGTTGCGGAGCGCCATCGCGACGACGGCGCGCGTCTGCGCCGGCTCGATGACGTCGGTGATCATCGCCTTGCTGGCGGCCTCGTAGGGCGAGGCGAACTTCTCGCGGTAGTCGGCGGCGAGCTCCGCTTCCTTGCCCTTCGGGTCGGCGGCGGCGGCGATCTCACGCTTGAAGAGGATTTTCACCGCACCCTCGGCGCCCATCACCGCGATCTCGGCGGTCGGCCACGCATAGACGAGGTCCGCGCCCATGTCGGCGCTGCACATCGCGAGGTAGGCGCCGCCGTAGGCTTTGCGGAGGATGACGGTGATCTTCGGCACCGAGGCCGCGGCGTAGGCGAAGAGCATCTTCGCGCCGTGACGGATGATGCCGCCGCGCTCCTGCGCGACGCCGGGCATGAAACCGGGGATGTCCACGAGCGTGACGAGCGGGATGTTGAAGGCGTTGCAGAACCGGATGAACCGCGCACCCTTGTCCGACGAGTCGATGTCGAGCGTGCCGGCCTTCACCGCGGGCTGGTTGGCCACGATGCCGCACACGATGCCCTGCACGCGTCCGAAGCCGACTACGAGGTTCTTGGCCCAGTCCTTGTGGACCTCCAGGAAGTCACCGTTGTCCACGAGCCGGGCGATGATCTTGAGGATGTCGAGCGGCGCCTTGGCCTCGGCCGGCACCAGTTCGTTCATCACCGGATCGGGCGCGAGATTCAGGCTGGAAGCCGGCGTGTGCGGGGGATCTTGCACGTTGTTGGCCGGCAGGAATCCGAGCAGGCGCTTCGCCAGCGCGAGCGCCTCGGCGTCGTCCTCGGCGGTGAAATGCACGTTGCCGCTGACACTCGCGTTGACGGCGGCCGAGCCGATCTCGTCCATCGTCACCGCCTGGCCGGTCGCCGCCTTGATCACCTCGGGCCCGCAGATGAACATGTTGGCGTTCTTCCGCGTCATGATGATGAAGTCCGTGAGCGCGGGACTGTAGGCCGCGCCGCCGGCGCAGGGACCGGCGATGATGGAGATCTGCGGCATGACGCCCGACGCGAGGACGTTGCGGAAAAACACCTGGCCGTAACCCGAGAGCGAGTCGTCGCCCTCCTGGATGCGGGCGCCGCCGGAATCGTTGATGCCGATCACCGGGATGCCGGCCTTCATGGCGTAGTCCATGAGGTCGCAGATTTTCTTCGAGTGGATGCGGCCGAGCGCGCCGCCGCCGATCGTGAAGTCTTGGCTGAAAACGGCCACCGGCCGGCCGTCCACGTAGCCGACGCCGGTGACGACGCCGTCGCCGGGCATCGGTTTGCCCTCGAGGCCGAAGTCATGGCAGTCGTGGTCGGCGTGCATCCCCCACTCCATGAAGGTGCCGGGCTGGAAGAGCGCCTCGACGCGCTCGCGCGCGCTCATGAGGCCCTTCTCGCGACGGGCGGCGAGCTTGTCGATGCCGCCGGCGGCCCGGGCCGTGACCCGGCGGGTTTCAAGGTCGGTCAGAAAACGGGTTTCGATGGCCATGGTGGCTTCCTCAGTGCGCCGCGACGGCGTCGGGTTTGAGCGCGCAGAGTTCGGTGAGCACCCCGCGCGTGGATTTTGGATGCAGGAAGGCGACGAGCTTGCCGGCCGCGCCCTCGAAGGGCTTCTCATGGATCAGCCGCACGCCGGAGTCCGCGGCCTGCTTCAGCTGCGCGCCGATGTCGTCGGTGCGGAACGCGACGTGATGGATGCCCTCGCCCTTTTCCGCGAGGAACTTGGCGATCGGGCTTTCGGGGGCCGTGGGCTCGAGCAGTTCCAGATGCACGCCGCCGGCGTCGAAGAACGCCGTGCGCACTTTCTGCGAAGCAACTTCCTCCCGCCCGAGGCAGGTGAGCCCAAGGGCTTTTTCGTAGAGCGGAATCGCCTCGTCCAGCGAGCGGACCGCGATGCCGAGATGGTCTATGGCTTGGATCATGGTGTGACGGTTTCGACCGGCAACGTGAGTGTAGCGGAAGCAAGCGCCGTCCTCTCCGCACATCTTGCCAACTCATGCGCACCACTAATCGCGCGCGTCGCGAAGCCCGGTCATTTGCGAAATTAATCGTTCGGTTTTCGCGTGGCGCAGGGGCGCGTCTCATGCGCGCCCGGAATGGCGATCCACGCAGCCGTCATCCTGAGCCTGGCGAGGAATTACAGATTATCGCGCACGAGGTCGGCGCAAGCGCCGACCCTACAAATGAGACGCCTTGCTTGGACCTGTGGGCAGCCCGCTTGCGGGCGCTGCATCGGGCGCGCGCAAGCGCGCTGACCCACAAAAAGCCCCTCACTTCTTCGCGATCTTGGCCAGCAGCCGCCGCGCTCCTGCCGTGGGCGGCAGCGTGCCGGCGACCACGAGGCGCACGATCTCCGCCTGCTCGGCGCGCACCGCCGGATCGGCCAGCATGATTTCCTTCAGGCCGGCCTCGATCTGCGCCTGCAGCCAGGTGAGCTGTTGCGTGCCGCGCCGGACCTCGAAGTCACCCCGCGCGCGAGCCTGATCAATGAATTTCTCCACGGTCGCCCAGACCGCCGCGACTCCCTCTCCGGTCCGGGCGGAACAGGTCAGCACCGGCGGTTGCCACGCGCCCTCCTGGCCTGCGAGGTAGTGGAGCGCCCGCGAGAATTCCAGTCGCGCCGCCTCGGCGCGCGCGCGGTTGTCGCCGTCGGCCTTGTTCACCACGAGCAGGTCGGCGAGCTCGATGATGCCCTTCTTCATGCCCTGCAACTCGTCGCCGGCCCCGGCGATGAGAAGCACGAGAAAGCAGTCCACCATGTCGCGCACGAGCACTTCGCTCTGCCCCACCCCGACGGTTTCCACGAGCACCGTGTCGAAACCCGCCGCCTCGCACAGCGCGATGGTCTCGCGCGTGCGCCGCGCCACGCCGCCCAGCTCGCACCCGCTCGGCGAGGGCCGGATGAATGCGGACGCATGACGCGACAGCCGCTCCATCCGCGTCTTGTCGCCGAGGATGCTGCCGCCCGTCACGGGGCTGCTCGGGTCCACGCTCAGCACGGCGACGTGCCAGCCGTCCTCACAAAGCTGCAAACCGAGCGCCTCGATGAACGTGCTCTTGCCCGCGCCCGGCACGCCGGTGATGCCGATGCGCAGCGCGGCGCCCGCGCGGTCGTTGACCAGCGCCAGCAGCTCCTCCGCCGCCTCCCGGTGCGCCGCCGTGCGGCTTTCCACGAGCGTGATGCCGCGCGCCAGCGCCACGCGATCACCCGCGAGGATACGCTTGGCCAGTTCCGGAGGTCCAAGCTCCTGCGCGGCCGTCTTCGCCCGCGCGGCCGACGCTCCTGCCGGCGCGCCCGCCACGATGCGCGTGGCAAAACCCTCGCCGCCCTCCGGCGGCACCCAGTCGGGTTGTGTGCTCGCGCCGTTCATGAGTATAAGCTGTAGCGGCGGTCTATGACCGCCGACATGGTCCCACGGCGCTCATAGAGCGCCGCTACAGCCTGCGCATGAGCGAGACATGGCATGCTCAGCAACCTCAAGCCACCGAGGTGACCCCGAGCCTTTCGAGCACCGACGCCGCCGACTGCGGGATCGGCGTGCCGGGGCCGAAGACCGCGGCCGCGCCGTTCTCCTGCAGGAACGTGTAGTCCTGTGCGGGGATGACGCCGCCGCAGACGACGAGGATGTCGCCGCGTCCCTGTTTCTCCAGCTCGGACACGAGCTGCGGGAGCAGCGTCTTGTGACCGGCGGCGAGCGAACTCATGGCCACGACATGCACGTCGTTCTCGACGGCCATGCGCGCGGCTTCCTCGGGGGTCTGGAAGAGCGGCCCGATGTCCACGTCGAAGCCCATGTCGGCCATCGCGGTGGCGACCACCTTGGCGCCGCGGTCGTGGCCGTCCTGCCCGAGCTTCGCGATGAGGATGCGCGGGCGGCGTCCGTCGCGCTCGGCGAAGGCGTCGGCCATGGCCCGGACCTTGGCAACGTCGTCCCGGCCGGAGTAGGCGGCGCGATAGACGCCCGAGACGGAGCGGATTTGCGCCTGGTAGCGGCCGTAGTGCTTCTCCAGGGCGTCGGAAATCTCGCCGAGCGTGGCGCGGGCCCGGGCGGCTTCGATGCTCAGCGCGAGCAGGTTGCCCTCGCCGGAACGGGCGCTCTCGGCGAGCGCGTCAAGCGTCTGGCGGACGCGGGCGTTGTCGCGCGCGGCCTTGAGCTGCTGCAGTTGCTTGATCTGCGCCTCGCGGACGGCGGTGTTGTCCACTTCGAGGATGTCCATGGGGGCCTCCTTCTCCAATTGGTGTTTGTTAACGCCGACGATGGTCTCGAGACCGGAATCGATCTGCGCCTGGCGGCGGGCAGCGGCCTCTTCAATGCGGAGCTTGGGCACGCCGGTCTCGATGGCCTTGGCCATGCCGCCGAGCTGCTCGACCTCCTCGATGTGCTTCCAAGCCTTGTGCGCGAGCTCGTGGGTGAGCTTCTCCACGTAGTAGGAGCCGCCCCACGGATCGACGACGGAGCAGAGGCCGCTCTCGGCCTGGAGGTAGAGCTGCGTGTTGCGGGCGATGCGGGCGGAGAAATCCGTCGGCAGCGCGATGGCCTCGTCGAGGGAATTGGTGTGCAGGCTCTGCGTGTGGCCGAGCACGGCGGCCATGGCCTCGACGCAGGTGCGGGCGACGTTGTTGAACGGGTCCTGCTCGGTGAGCGACCAGCCCGAGGTCTGAGAGTGCGTGCGCAGCGCCATGGACTTCGGGTTCTTCGGGTTGAACTGCTTCACCAGCTTCGCCCAGAGCAGACGGCCGGCGCGCATCTTGGCGATCTCCATGAACGGGTTCTTCCCCTGCGCCCAGAAGAACGAGAGGCGCGGCGCAAACTCGTCGATCGCCATGCCGGCCTTGAGGCCGGTGCGCAGGTATTCGAGGCCGTCGGCCAGCGTGTAGGCCAGCTCGAGGTCGGCCGTGGCGCCCGCCTCCTGCATGTGGTAGCCGGAGATCGAGATCGAGTTGAACTTCGGCATGTGCTTCGACGTGTAGGCGAAGATGTCGGCGATGATGCGCATCGAGGGCGCCGGCGGGTAGATGTAGGTGTTGCGCACCATGTATTCCTTCAGGATGTCGTTCTGGATCGTGCCGGAGAGCTGCTCGGGCTTCGCGCCCTGCTCCAGCGCGGCCACGATGTAGAACGCCAGCACCGGCAGCACCGCACCGTTCATCGTCATCGAGACGCTGATGCGGTCGAGGGGGATGCCGTTGAACAGCGCGTGCATGTCGAGCACGCTGTCCACCGCCACGCCGGCCTTGCCCACGTCGCCCACCACGCGCGGGTGGTCGCTGTCGTAGCCGCGGTGCGTGGCGAGATCGAAGGCCACGGAGAGCCCGGTCTGCCCGGCGGCGAGGTTGCGCCGGTAGAAGGCGTTGGACTCGGTCGCGGTCGAGAAGCCCGCGTATTGGCGGATCGTCCACGGCTTCTGCACATACATCGTCGCGTAGGGTCCGCGCAGGAACGGCGCGATACCGGCGGTGTAATCGAGGTGCGTCGCGTCGGCGAGGTCGGTCGGGCCATAGACGGGCTTGACCGGGATCTGCTCGAGTGTCTGCCACTCGCCGAGGGCGTCGGGGCCGCCACTCTCGGTGCGCGCGGCCTTGCGCCAAGCCGGGGCGTTGCCCGGAGCCGGCACGGTTTCGAAGGGAACCTGGGTGTAGTCGGGGAATTTCATGGTGCGTGGGACTCAGAGACCGAGTTTGTCCTGGAAGCGGCCGAGCATTTGCGCGCAGTTCGCGCGGAGGTGGATGAACTCGTCCACGCCGGCGGCGCGGAACTGCTCCTGCAGCGCGGGCGTCGCGGGCAGGCCGGCGAGCACGACCGCGGGCGGGTTGGCCCCGGTCTTCAGTTCGCCGGCGAGCGGCGGCACGAGCGCCGGGTAGGTGTCGTCGGTCGAGCAGATCACCACGATCGGCGCGCCGGATTCGCGGGCCGCCGCGGCCGCGGCCGCCGGGGTCTCAAAGCCCTTGTTCGACACGACCTCGAAGCCGCCGGCGGCGAAGAAGCCGGTGGAGAAGTCGGCGCGGCCGGCGTGCTGCTTGCGCGGGCCGAGGTTGGCGAGAAACACCCTGGGGCGGGCCCCCGTGCGCATGAGGCAGGCGTCGGCGCGCTGGCGCAGGCGCTCGAACGGCTCGGCGCGGCGGCGGATGCGCAGGCGGGCGACCGGCGGTTCGTCCACGGCTCCGGCACGGAGCACCTTGCCCACTTCGCCGAGCGTCGCGCCATGGCCGAAGGCCTCGATCAGGCGCTTCATGATGTTGGCCGGGGTGGCGCCGAGCAGGTCGGCCAGGCGCGCCATCACCTCGGCGTCGCGCTCGGGCGCGGTCGCCATGCGGTAGGCGCAGACCTGCCGCGCGCGACGCGCGGCCAGCGCGACATAGTCGGGCAGGTCGGCCGCGGCGGGCTTCTCCTTGAGATTCGGGTGGAGGTTCGTGCCGATGATGCCGTCGCGGCGCGACTCGACCGCGCCGATGCGCTCGGCGGCGAGCTTGTCCACCGTCTCCTGCGGGAAACCCGCGCGGATCGCCGCGGCCATGCCGCCCCGCTTCTCCACCTCCTGGAACAGCGTCCAGGCCTTGGCGGCGAGCTGGCGCGTGAGCGCCTCGACATACCACGAGCCGCCGGCGGGATCGACCACGCGGCCGAGACCGCACTCCTCGGCGAGGATGATCTGGATGTTGCGGGCGAGGCGGCGCGAGAAATCGTCGGGCACGCGGAAGCACTCGTCGAACGGCGCCACATGCAGGCTGGCGCAGCCGCCGATCACCGCGGCGAAGGCCTCCGTCGTCGTGCGCAGGAGGTTCACGTGCGGATCGAGCACGGTCTTGTTCCAGAGCGAGGTGCGCGCATGGCAGACGAGGCGGCCCGCCTCGGGCGGCGCCCCGGCGGCGGTGACCGCCCGTTCCCAGAGCAGGCGCGCGGCGCGGAACTTGGCGACCTCCATGAAGAAGTTCGAGCCGGTGGAGAACGTGAACATGAAGCATGGCGCGGCGCGTCCGGGCAGGATGTGCCGGGACCCCAGCGCCCGCAGGTAGTCCACGCCCGTGGCGAGACCGAAGGCCAGTTCATGCACGGCGGAACCGCCGGCGTCGGCCCAGTGGTTGGCGGCGACGCCGATGGTGCGCAGCGGCGAACCGGTGCGCGTGACCCACTCGGTCAGCACGGCCATGTCGTCGTAGGCGGATTCCAGCCCGGCGGGCAGCGAGCCGCGGCCGAGCCACTCCGAAAACGGATCGGCCAGCACCCCGCCCTGCAATTCCGTGGGCTTCTTGCCCTGCTCGATCATCGCCGACGCGAACATCGCCGCCAGCGGCAGCGCCGAGATGCCGGCGGGCCCATAGACCGGCACGGCCGAGAGATCCACGCCGCGCAGCGCGCGCGCGAAATCATCGAGCGTCGCCAGCGAGAGTCCGCAGCCGCCGACCTCGCCGGGCCGGGCCTCGTCGGGGTCGAGCCCGAGGCGTGTCGCGATGTCGAGGAGCAGGTTGATGGAATTCTGCCCGCGGTTGAGGTCCTGCAGCAGCGCGGCGTTGAACTCCGCCGGGGCGCCGTAGGGCAGCTCCTGGCAAATCTGCCAGCCATGCGCGCGGGCGCCCAAGGCGGCGGAGCCACGTCCGTAAGGCGGCAGGCCCGGCCACTCGCCGGCGGCGGCACCGGCATCGGCGCGCGTGTAGATGGGCTGGAGGTCGATGCCCTCGGGGGTGCGCGTCACGAGCTTCTTCTCGAACGGCGCGCCCTCCAGCGATTCCTCCGCGACCCTGCGCCAGTCGGTCGGCGCGGGCGGCGGAAACTCGGCAAAGAGATTCGGCGTGGCTGCGGTTTTCATGTTGGAGGAATTTTGTTCAGTGCTGTCTTACCTGTGGGCAGCCCGCTTGCGGGCGCTCTTAAAGGCGCGCGCAAGCGCGCTGAGCCACAGAAATGCAGCTGACTGGGCCTGTGCTGCTTCACGGTGCGGCCTCCTCGACGAGCACGTCGTGCCGACGGCCGTTGACGGTGAGGTGGAAGTGGCTGGGCGCTCCGTTCCGCGAGGCGACGGGCGCGGCGGCGCGGACGGTGGTCGGCACACTGACGGTAGCGACGGGCGCAGCCGGGGCCGCTTTGGCCGGGGCGGACGCAGGTGTGGCGGCGGGCACGGCGGGCTTGAGCAGCGCTTCGGTCTCGCGCGGGAACATCGCGTAGAGCACGGCGAGATCGTCGGTGACGGGTAGGCCCTTGTCGGCGAGTTCCTTCTTCAGCGCCGGCAGACGCGGCGACAGCAGGTCGGCGGGGCGGACGGTGACGGGCTCCTGGCCCGACTTCTTGGCGGCGAGCGCGCGCAACTCGGCATCAACCGGGCCGGGCGTGCGGCCGTAGCGGCCGAGGGCGACGTCGATGGTGTTTTGCGCGAGGTTGGCCCAGCGGCCGAACTTCACGTTGAGCATGGCCTGCGTGCCGACGATCTGCGACGTGGGCGTGACGAGCGGAATCCAGCCGAGCGCGGCGCGCACGACCGGCACCTCGGCCATGACCTCGGCGAAGCGCGCCTCCATTTTCATTTCCTTCAGCTGGTTCCGGAAATTGGAGAGCATGCCGCCGGGCACCTGGTAGCAGAGCGCGTCGCTGTCCACGCGGTCGTTGACCGGGCTCATGAAGGCGGCGAGTTCCTTGGCCACCTGCTCGAAATGCGTGCGCAGCGCCGCCAGCGGCTCGATCGGGAAATGCGGCGAGCGGGCGTGTCCGGCGAGCATGGCGAGCATGCGCACCGTGTCGGGCTGGCCGGTGCCGTTGGCGAACGGGGCGATGGAGGTCTCGACGGTGTCCACGCCCGCCTCGATCGCGGCATAGTAGGACGCTCCGGCGAGGCCGGCGGTGTCGTGACTGTGCAGCACGACGGGCAGCGAGTGCCGCGCCTTGATCGCCTTCACGAGGTCGTAGGCGATCCGCGGCGGGATCAGGCCGGCCATGTCCTTGATGCAGATCGAATCCACGCCGAGCTCGACGAGTTCGTCGGCGAAGGCCGCGAGGCGCTCCGGCGTGTGGACCGGGCTCGTGGTGTAGCAGATCGCGCCCTGCGCGTGGCGGCCGGCGGCCTTCACGGCGCGCACGGGCGTGCGGAGGTTGCGCGCGTCGTTGAGCGCGTCGAAGATGCGGAACACGTCGAGCCCGTGCGCGGCGGTGCAGCGCACGAAGGCCTCGACCACGTCGTCGGGGAAGCT
>JAUPWC010000614.1 GCA_030916665.1 Verrucomicrobiota bacterium | reverse complement strand
TGCAACACACACCGCGCGCTGCTGCACGGGCTGGCCCGTTTCGAGGCCGACCTGCACCGCCACGTCCATAAGGAGAACAACGTGATGTTCCCGCGGGCGCTCGCGCTGGTGTCGGCGGAAGCCTAAGGAAAGCGAGAAAGGCAGGGCGCACCGGCCCGGTGCGTCCTACCGCCTGAAGCCAGGTTCGGTGACTTCGGAACTCGGCTGATAGGCCTTGGCCTTGCCCGCGGCCTGCAACGCGTCCTCGATCTGCTGGGCGGCGCGGTGCACGGCCTGGCGGTTCAGTTCCACGCGCGGACGCTTGGTGAAGCCGAGCGGAGACTTCGAGGCCAGCCTCTGCCATTTCTGGCAACGGGCGTGCAGATCGGCTTCCAGCGCCCGCAGCAGCACCAGCAGGTCATGGACCTCCCGCGTTTTGAGATCCACCACGGTGTGATCCGTCGGGCGTTGGTTCTTCAGGCCGAAGCAGGTGGCGATGCTCGTGCCCTCCAAATGGGGCAGGAGGTCGAACGGAAGCTGGATTTTCATCAAAGAAAGTCATGGGCTCGCGTCGGATTGGACGACGACGCCGCGAGTTCGCGCCCTGCTTCACCGGGCGGCGGCGACCGGTTGAAGCCTTGGGGCAAAGCGGCGTTTCCCGTGGAGAGCTTCCAGCCCTCCAGGAGAGAGGCGATCAGGGCACGCGCGGCCGCGGCAACATGCTCGGCGTCAGCCGATTTCGGAGAATGGGATGGTAGGGCCATGCAGAGTCAAACGACGCACCGTCTGCGAATGGCCCTTCACCGCAGTGCAGGCGCAGATAAGTTGGAGCGGAGTCTCTGAGTCAACGGGAATGTCCCCCGGCCGCGGCACCGGCACAAGACCCGCGCGCACCCGCGCAAGATCCGCGCACCCGGAGCTGCCGGACGGGAGTATACTTCCGTTGTCATGAAAACGATCCTCGTTCCTCTCGACCTCTCGACCTCTCGACCTCTCGCCCGCGACGGTGCGGGTGTGCGACACGGCCTGCGACCTCGCCAGGCTCACCGGAGCCAGGCTCATCCTGCTGCACATCATCCAACCGCCTCCGGTGATGATGAGCGAAGTCTATGCGTTCGACGACGGCAAGCTGACCGAATTGGTCGGCGCCGCCCGCAAAATCGCGGCGCGCAAGCTGCGCGCGCTGGAGCATCGCTGCGAAAAGCGCGGCCTGATGACCACGGCCGTGCTGCGCGAAGGCGCCCCCGCGGCGGCAATCCTCGCCAAGGCCGCCTCCGCCCACGCCGGCTGCATCGTCATGGGCAGTCACGGCCACGGGGCGATCTACGACCTCCTCGTCGGCAGCACGACGCACGGGGTCCTGAAGAAGGCGCCCTGTCCGGTGCTCGTGGTGCCGCCGGCCGCCCGGCGCGCCCGCCGCGCAGGCTAGAAACCCCGCTGCTAGGCCCGCTTAGCCGCACTGGTGACGGTGCGGCCGGACAATATCGTATTTGCACCCGGCCGGCGGAACGTTTGAGTGATGGCGTGGTTACGACGACAGACAATGCCCGCCACAGTCGGGAACTGGTCCGCCAGCTCCGGGAATCGGATATTTTCAAGGATTACGAGAAAGCCTTCCGCGAGACGACCGGCCTGCCGATCAACCTGCGGCCCATCGAGGCCTTCGACCTGCCGCATCACAACGACCCCAAGGAGGCGCCTTTCTGCGCCCTGATGGCGAAGACCAACCAGACCTGCGCCGCCTGCCTGCAGCTCCAGCACAAGGTTGAGGAGGAGGCCCGCATGGAGCCCAAGACGCTCAAGTGCTTCGCCGGCCTCTGCGACTCCGCGGTGCCGGTGCGGGTGGGCGAAAACCTCGTGGCTTTTCTCCAGACCGGCCAGATCCTGCTGCACAAGCCCAGCGGCCGTGACTTCAAGAAAGTCACCCGCGAGCTCATCAACTACGGGGTGGACGCCGACCTCAAGAAGCTGGAGGAAGCCTGGTTTCAGACCCGCGTGCTGGAAAAGAAGCAATACGAGGCCGTGCTCCGCCTGCTCACGATCTTCGCCCAGCACCTCGCCTCGCTCAGCAACCAGCTCATGGTCGCGGCCAAGCAGGCCGAGTCGCCCATGATCACCCGGGCCAAGGTTTACATCGCCGAGCACCAGCACGAGGAGATGTCGCTGCGCCAGGTCGCCGGGGCGGTGAACACGAGCGCCTTTTATTTCTGCAAGATGTTCAAGTCGGCCACGGGCCTGACCTTCACCGACTACCTCGCCCGCGTGCGGGTCGAGAAGGTGAAAAACCTGCTCCTCAATCCGCACAAGCGCATCAGCGAGGCCGCCTACGAGGCGGGTTTCCAGTCGCTGTCGCAGTTCAACCGCGTGTTCCGCAAGGTCGCCGGCGAGGCGCCGACCCTCTGGCGCGAGAAACTGCAGCGGCAGTCAGCGGCGGGTTGAGTGGGAGGGAGGCAGGTGGTGGGCCTTGTCCGCCATCTCGCAGCAGCCCGGCACGCCTTTGTGCTGGCAGACGGAGCACAGGGTCTCGATCTCCCGCTGGGCGAGTGCGCGGAAGCGCTCCAGCACCACTTCGATCTCGGCTCCGAGTTTCGTCCCGGCGGCGGCGCGCACGGCCAGTTCGCCGGTGGTGAAATATTTGAGCAGCGGGTTGAGCCCGCAGGCGCAGTAGTTGTGCACCGGCCCGACCACGGGCGCACAGCGCTTGAGCCACTGCTGGTGCGGGGTCTTGTCCTCCAGTCCCGTGAACAGCTGCGCCAGCGTTGCGTCCATCAGGAACACGAGGGTGTCGGGACGACCGAGCGGGGTGATGGTCGGTTCACCCCGCAGCAGCTGGGCCCACTCCTGCTTGATGGCGGGACCCAGTCCTGCCAGGCACTGGAGGGAAGTGGGAGTCACAGGGCGAGGATGCCACAAATCCGTGCGGACAGCGCCGCAACACTTGGCGGCCATTGCGCATTTCTTGGGCAAGTGCCGCGCAACGAAGACCAAACGGCGCAGAGCGGCGGCCGGGGCGGTGGGCTATCCTCGGGGCCTGAACCCACGACAACACCTCATCCGGTTGGGTGATCCGTCGGGAAAGGGAATCCCGCACACCGCCTATTTCCTCTGGGAACAGGCCGGCTGTCCCGCCGGCCGGGATCAGGAGTTCTGGTTCGCGGCCCGCGAGCGCCTCCGGTACGCCGCGCTGCTGAAGGTGACTGTGCGGAATTCGCCAAACACCGCCCGATCTAGCGCAAGAAATGAGTAGCCGGCCCGGGCCGGAATCCGATAGTCTGGAGCAGACATATCCACGCCATGTCTATCATCCCTCTTACCGTATTCTTCAGCCTCCTGCTGGCCGGCACCTTCGTGGTGCTTTTCCTGCGCGAACAGTGCCGCAGTCACCTGACCAGCCCCGAACGCGACTCGCTCCTGCCGCTGGCGGACGAGTTTCCGCAAACCGCCGGTGGAGCGCTGGTTCCAGCCGATGAGCACGACCACACCGACGACACCTGCACCTGCCGTTCCGGCCAGCGCCATCCCTGCGCGCACTGCCTGCGACGTCGCGACGAGCAGGAACCCGCCTTTTTCTGAACCCTTTCACGCACCCGCCATGACGAACGGACAAAAACTAACCATCGAATTCAACGACCAGGTCGTGCGGCAGTTCATGCTCGCGGCCGTCATCTGGGGTGCCGTCGGCATGCTTGTCGGCGTGCTGGTCGCCACCCAGCTCAACTTCTGGCAGGCCAACTTCGGCCAGCAGTGGCTGAG
>JAUPWC010000613.1 GCA_030916665.1 Verrucomicrobiota bacterium | reverse complement strand
TGGTCGGTCGGCTGCCTCCCACAATTCCCGTGCGCGGTCCCGGTGTGCCGACCGACCGCGCCTACGCCATGCACGCTTCGACCGACTGGCTGCCCTACACCTGGTCGCTCAACAATGTCGTCATGGGTGAGAACATCCACACCGCCCTCGGTCTCTGGCAGGCGGGAAAAGCGGAGGAAGCGTTCACGCTTACCAAGAGCGCGCTCCTCGCCTCCATGTTCATGGGCATCTGTCCGGGAAACGTTGGCTCGATGAATTATCTCGATGTTTACCGCCGCGAGTCGCAGCGCGACTTCGCCGACGGCAACGGCGTCACCTCGCGCGCGATCGTCGAGGGACTTTTCGGCATCCGTCCTGATGCTCTCGCCGGCGAATTGACCGTCGCGCCGGGGTGGCCGGCGGAATGGAAACAGGCCAGCCTGCGGCATCCCCAGGTGGAGCTGGAATTCACCCGGACGGGCGCAGTCGAAACCTACGTAATTCGTTCCAGGTTTGGCGGGCCGCTGAAATTGAACTTTCACCCGCCGGCGGGCGCCCCCGTGGTCTCGGCCAAGGTGGATGGCAAGACGGTGCCGTTTTCCGGCGTGGTGCAGGCGACATTCACCGAGGCAATTGCGGTGGAGTTTGTCCTGGGTGGAGCCCGCGCTTCGCGCGGGCTGGCTCAGACTGCGCCCGCAGCAAACTTGTCCGGAGGCTTGGCTTCATCTTTGCCGGCCGGTGATTTCGCCGCCGTCAGCCTCAGTTCCCACTTCAACGACCGCGTCACCGAGATCTTCAAACCCGGTAAATACGTCGCGCCACGCTCGTCGTTCGTGTCGCTGGCAATTCCGTCGCAGGGCATCGGCGCTTGGGCGGGACACGTCAACGCCACCGCTGAGATCGACGACACCGGCCTGCGCGCGGCGTCCGCGTCAGGCGGCGGCCGGATCACGCTGCCGAACGGCGTGCCCTTCTCCACGCCGGGGCCGGGCGATGCGCCGAACATCCTCTTCATTTCGCAGTGGGACAATTATCCGGACGAGGCGACGGTGCCGCTGACCGGCAAGGCCAAGCATGCCGTGTTCCTCATGGCCGGCTCGACGAACGCCATGCAGAGCCGTCTCGACAACGGCGAGGTCATCGTGACCTACACCGACGGCACGACCAGCCGCCTCGCCCTGCGCAATCCCGACACCTGGTGGCCCATTGAGCAGGACTATTTTATCGATGACTACCAGTTCCGCCTCGAAGGTCCCTTGCCAACCCGCGTGAACCTCAAGACCGGAGAAGCGCGCCAATTGGAACTGGCAACTTTTGCCGGTCAAGGTGGCGTAGTCCCTGGTGGCGCGGCCACCGTTTTGACGCTGGCACTTGATCCGAGCAAGGAGCTGCATTCACTCACCGTGCGCGCTCTCGCCAACGAGGTCGTCATCGGCCTGATGGCTGCGACGCTGGTGCGATGAAAACTGGAATAACAACTCCCTGTGGGTCAGCGCGCTTGCGCGCGCCCTTGAAGAGCGCTCGCAAGCGGGCTGCCCACGGTCCATTCCCTTGGATCCTTCGCACGGCTCAGGATGACGCTTCCAATATTTAATGAAACTCGCCCCTGTATTTTGTATTCTTCTCGGTCTGACGATTAACGCCCTCGCCGCTGACACCGCCTACCTCTTCACCTACTTCACCAAGAACGGCCAGAACGGCCTGCACCTCGCTTGGTCGGAGGACGGCTACAAGTGGGAGGCGCTCGGCGAAGGCCGCAGCTTCCTTGCGCCCCAGATCGGCTCGAAGGAAAAGCTCATGCGCGACCCCTGCGTGGCGCAGGGCCCCGACGGCACCTACCACATGGTGTGGACCTCCGGCTGGTGGGAGAAGGGCATCGGTTACGCCTCGACGAAGGATTTCATCACCTGGTCCGAGCAAAAGGAAATCCCCGTGATGATGCACGAGCCTGAGGCCCGGAACAGCTGGGCGCCCGAGATCGCCTACGACGAGGTGAAAAAGGAGTTCGTCATCTTCTGGGCCACGACGATTCCCGGTCGATTCCCGCAGACGCTCGGCACCTCGGAGGACCAGCTCAACCACCGGATGTATTGCACGACCACGAAGGACTTCGTCGCCTTCACGCCGGCGGAGCTGTTCTACGATCCCGGCTTCAACTGCATCGACGCCACCTTCCTCCAGGCTGACGGCAAGCATTGGATGATCATCAAGGATGAAACCAAGTTTCCCGCGCCCGCCAAGAATGTCCGTCTCGGCCTCGCCGACGGCGTGCGCGGGCCCTTTGGCAAATTATCGGAACCCTTCACCCCGCCCGGACTTTGGGTCGAAGGACCGACGGCCCTCAAGATCGGCGACGAGTATCTCGTCTATTTCGATGCCTACACCACGAAGCACTACCGAGACAAGCGCTCCCGCGACCTCGTGACCTGGGACGACGTGACGGAGAAAGCCTCCTTCCCCAATGAAGGCACCCCCGACCGCATGCGCCACGGCACAGTCATCGCCGTGCCGCGCGCGCTCATCGAGAAGCTGTGTCAGCCAAAGTCTGAGGCAGGCAGTTCAGAAACCACAGATGGACACAAATGAACACAGAGGCATTGCGATGGTCTCCGATGCAGCAAACGCAGCCTCTGGCCTATCTGGGTGCATCTGTGTTAATCTGTGGTTGAAACCGTCTCTAGGGCACTCCGCGATGCACGCTGAAATCCGTGATCTCGATCCGGCTGTCCACCGTGCGGAAACCGAACCAGCCGCGCTTCAGCGGCTGCGGGTCCGTCCAGGCGAAGACCACCACGCCATCGCGGATGAACTGCACGCGTCCGTCGGCGCCGGCCACGAGGACGATTTCATAGACATGGTCGGGCTTCAGCAGAAACTCCGCGGAGGACAGGTCGTGCTCCGGCAACAGCGGACGCGCCCCGCTGCCGTCGTAGCGCCGGAAGCGCGTCGTCGAGTTCGTGTTGCCGCCGTAGCCGACGTAGTAGGTGCGCAGCGCATCGTAAGTCGCGAACTTGCCCGTGCGCGCGTGGCCGGGCCCGAACAGGTCGGCGGGTCGCGTCGGATCACTCGCCAGCCAGAAGCAGTTCAGGTCGGACACGCGCGCCGCCGAGGATACCTTGGCTTTGTAGCGGATCGTCACGGGAGCGGTCAGCGGCTCGCGGAACCACACCGTGCAACCACCCTTGTCGGCGATCACGAGTTTGCCGTCCGCCGCGACAACGTTGCCGCCCGGCTGCTGTTCGACCACCCACGCCGAGAGGCCCTGCCGAAAATCATCGCGGTGCAACGGCTCCTCCGCGCGAAGGCAGCAGGACAGCAGAGCGAGGCAGGCGAGCCATTGCTTCATGCCCGAACACTGGCCACAAAGAGGCGCAAAAACACACAAAAAGTGCACAGTTTGTTTTTGGGCCTGCGCGGGCGTCGCCGTTCCAGCACCCAAGTAGCCGCGCTTGAGTCCCGCGTCCGCGGGACGAAAGCGTGGTCTGGGAGACACCACGTTGTCTCCCGCGTCCGCGGGATCCAACGCGGCTACGATGCGACCTAAAATAGCCCCTGAGCATCTCCCCTCCGATGAAAACATCCCTCGTCCGATTCGCCGCCCTTTTCCTCCCGGTTTTCGCCTTCGCCCAGACTCCGGCTCCGGCTCTCGCGCCCGACCTGCCGCCCGCGCCGCCGCTGGAGGCGGTCGCGCTCAATCCCGCCCTGCCCACGCTGTTCATCGCGGGCGATTCCACGGCCGAACACAACCGCGGCGGCAAGATTCAGGGTTGGGGTTTGCCGTTCGCCGACTACTTCGATCCCGCAAGAATCAACGTCGCCAACCATGCCGTCGGCGGGCGCAGCACGCGCACCTTCATCAGCGGCGGACGTTGGGAAAAGCTCCTCGCCGACCTGAAGCAGGGCGACTTCGTGATCATCCAGTTCGCCCACAACGACGGCGACGACATCAACGAGCGCCCGCCCGGTTCGACCATGCCGCTCCGCGCCCGCGGCACGCTGCCGGGCACGGGCAGCGACTCGCGCGACATCGTCAACGCGCTCACCCAGCAGCCCGAGACCGTGCACTCCTTCGGCTGGTATCTCCGGAAAATGATCGCCGACGTGAAGGCGAAGGGCGCCACCCCCATCCTCGCCTCCCCGACGCTCCGCAACGTCTGGCCCGACGGCCGGCTGGATCGCGGCATCGGCCGGCACCGCGACTGGTCGCGGGACCTGGCCCGCGAGGCGGGGGTGGCGTTCGTGGACCACAGCCGGATCATCGCGGACAGCTACCAGACGCTGGGCGCGGAGGCCGTGAACGGTTTCTTTGGCGGCGACCACACGCACACCAACGCGGCGGGCGCCGACTTCAACGCCTCGGCCATGGTGGCCGGGCTGAAGGGGCTGCGCCCCGGCCTGTTAAAGGAAGTGTTTTCCGCCAAGGGCGAGGCCGTGAAGGTCGATGAAATCGGCTGGTTGGGCCTGCCGGAACCGGGCGACCCGAAGCTGCCGAGCGCATTCTTCATCGGCGATTCCACCGTCCGCAACGACAACGGCCAGGGCAAGGGCGGCCAGTGGGGGTGGGGCGATTTCATGGGCGCGCATTTCGATCCGGTGAAACTCAACCTCGTGAACCGCGCCATCGGTGGGCTCACGGGCCGCAGCTTCGTCAACCAGGGCCACTGGGAACGCGCCCTCATGCTGATGAAGCCCGGCGATTTCCTCGTCGTCCAGTTCGGCACCAACGACGGCGGTTCGCTCGACAACGACCGACGCGCCCGCGTCTCGCTGCCCGGCACGGGCGAAGAAACCCAGGAAGTGGACAACGCCGCCACCGGCGGGAAGGAAACCGTCCATACCAACGGCTGGTATCTGCGGAAGTTCGTGCGCGAGGCGCGCGCTGCGGGCGTCACGCCGATCCTCTGCTCGCTCGTGCCGCGCCGGATCTGGAAGGAAGGGAAGATCGCCCGGGCCACCGAAGGCTCGGCCCTCTGGGCCCGCGAAGTCGCGGCGCAGGAAGGCGCGGCCTTCGTGGACCTCAACGGGCTCGTCGCCGACCGTTACGATGCGATCGGTCCGGGAAAAACCAGCGTGCTTTTCGCCGACGCCCACACCCACACCAGCCGCGAGGGCGCCATCGAGACCGCCGTGATCGTGGCCCGCGCGCTGCGAGCGTTGCCGGAAGATCCGCTGGGGAAGTTCGCGCGGTGAGACCAAATTTGCAGGGCGGGGTCTCCGAACCCCGCCTGGCAGCGAAGGCGGTATCGTGATCGAGGCGGGGTGCCCGGAGACCCCGCCCTACAACAAACTTTTCCCCTCACCCCACCGTCGCCGCGGCGCGGAGGGTGGGGCCTTCCAGGAAGCGCGCGGGGATGGTCGTGAGCGAGGGCTGCACCGGGATGCCGAGCTCGTTGTGCAGGAGCTGGCCGATCACGAGTTCGGCGGCGCGGGCGCCGATGTGCGCGGGCTGAAAGTCGAGGGCGGCGCAGGGCTCGGCGTTCACCCGCAGGGAGTTCAGGCACACGAAACCGTGCGTCTTCGGCAGACGGGCGCCGCAGCTGCGCATCCATTCCATCGCCTCGGGGTAGTGGCCGAGCACGACGTCGGGCTTGTGCTTGCGGAACCACGGCACGAAGTCCTCGCGCGAGAGGTTGTGCGCGCGCAGGGCCGGCACCTCGGTGATGTTGGGCAGGTATTTCTGGAGCGCGAGGAAGGCGCCCTCCCAGCGGTATTGCAGGCGCTCATCGAGGGAGATTTCCATGAACAGCCCCGGCCGGCGGTAGCCGCGCTCGTGCAGCTCGCGCAGCAGCATCAGCATCGAGCGGTAGTGGTCGAGGCACACGCAGTGCAGCGGCGGGTGGTTGATGAAGAGGTCCGCATAGACCGCGGTGTAGCGTTCCCAGTTCAGTCCCGACAGGTCGGGCAGGCCCGAGGCCGGCAGCACGACGAGGCCCTGGATGTTCCGCGTGTGCAGGATGGTGTCGAGGCGGTTGAGGCGCATGCCCTCCGAGCCGAGCTCGAAGCGCTCCATCTTGAAACCCAGCTCGCTCGCGCGCTCGGCAATGCCCTTGAGCACGGTCTCGTTGTAGCGCACGGCGTGCGCCGGACGCGCCGCGTCCACGATCTCCAGCGCCGCCAGCACGCCGCGGAACTGCTGCCCGCGCGAGCGCCGCAGCTGCGACATGACCGCGCCGGTGAGCGGGTTGTGCTCGTAGCCGGCCGCCTTGGCGGCCTCGCGCACGCGCTGCACCGTCTCGGCCTTCACGCGCGGCGAACCGCGCAGGGCGTCGGAAATGGTGGTGCGGGAAAGGCCGAGCGACTTGGCCAGCGTGCGCAGCGTGGGGGCGGACATGGGGCGAGGTAGGGGTCCAGTTAAAATCGGCCCGCGGTCTGAAAGCACAACGCCAAATTCGGAGCGTCCGAATTTGACGCCTAGCGGCGGGTTCGGACTGTCCCCGGGTGCGACGCTGGCCATAAGCTGCGGGCGGTCCAGCTTGTCCCCGACCCTCCACGTGGGCGGTGAGCTTGCTCCCGCCACGAGTCTATCAGACAACCTTCGTGGCGCCAGCAAGCTGGCCGCCCACCCGACCGACCCCTTACCCCCAATCCGAGAATGATCCGCAAAGCCTTCGTCATGTCTGTCCACGCCGGCCACGAGGCCGAATACGAACGCCGCCACCGGCCCATTTGGCCCGAGTTGGAAAAAGTCCTCAAGGACCACGGCGTGCATAACTACTCGATTTTCCTCCACCCGGGCTCGCGCCAGCTCTTCGCCTACGCCGAGATCGAGGACGAAGCCCGCTGGGCCGCCATCGCCGCCACGCCCGAATGTCAGCGCTGGTGGAAACACATGGGCGATGTCATGCCGTCCAACCCCGACCACAGCCCCGTCGCCACCGGCCTCCGCGAAGTTTTCCAC